>JAFDWA010000554.1 GCA_018268735.1 Actinomycetota bacterium
GATCATGGACCTGGCACACGACGGACCGCGCAGGCTGCTGTGGATCGGCCAGCCGGTCGTGGGCAACTCGAAGGTCAACGCCACCGTGCAGAAGGTCAACGCGATCATCGAGGAGGAGGCGTCGAAGCGACCGTGGGTCAGCTACTTCGACATCGGCACGGTCGTCGAGCCCAATGGGAGCTTCAGCCAGTACGTGACGTTGTCGGACGGCAAGACCGTGCGGTGCTTCGCCGGCGACAGCGTGCACCTCAGCATGCAGTGCATCGACTACTCGATGACGAAGCTGGTGCCGGCCCTCAGGTCCCTCTACCAGACCTGACCGTGACGGCAGGGTGTGGGGGCCAGAGCCGATCGCACGTCCCGCCACCGGAGCTCGGCACGTCTCGCGTCGAACGTCGACGTGAGCGGTCCTCGTTGCGGGCTCAGGCGATGCCCATGCCGTGCAGCAGCGGTTGGTTGAGCCACACGGCGACGAGCGCGCCCAGCGCGAGCGCGGGTCCGAACGGGAACCGCGTCCCCTTGTCGACGACCACCGAGGCGAGCCCCATGGCGAGCCCGATCAGGCTGCCGAACAGCAGCCCGTAGATCGGGAACAGCGGATGGATCCACCCGAGGAACATCCCGAGGAGGAACATCAGGCGCACGTCGCCGAAGCCGAGCTTGCCGGGTGCGAGGAACCAGAGCGCGAAGAACAGCAGGAACGATCCGACGCCACCGATGAGCGCCCACACGATGGCTCCGGGTGCGCCGAGCGCGACCGACATCGCGCAGATGAGGACGAAGCCGACGGCGGCACCCATCCACGGCATCCACCACGGGATCAGCCAGATGCGCAGGTCGATGAACGCCGCTGCGGCCGACACGACCACGAGCCACAGGTACGGCAGCGCGATCCAACTGCCGTCGAGGCTCGCCACCGTCAGCACCATCGACACGGCGACGGTGATCTGCAGCATCGGGACCGTCCCTGCGAGCCGACGTCCGCACGCCGGGCAGCCGCGGAACCAGCTGAGCACGGGAACGACGTCGCCAGCCCGGAACACGTGGTGGCAGTCGGGGCACCGTGCCTGTCGGTACTCGGCCCGGATGACCGGCGGGGGCTGGGCTGCCGTGCCGACCTCCGCGGCGACGTCCCGGGGTGTCATCGGACGGAGCTCCTTGTAGCGGTGCACCGGCACGGTCAGCGCCCACCCGGACGCGGTCCCGACGAGCGCTGTGAGGACGAGGAGCGCGACGGTCACCGGATCCCATCGGCGCCGGGACCGCCGAGGTGAAGGTTCGGGATCGTGACGGCAGACCGATCGTGGAGGAGCGGTGGCATCGCCGGACCCACGACGTGGTCAGCCGCCGGTCGATCCGATGATCGGCTGGGCCAGGCGCAGGCGCTCGTCGTAGCCCGGATCCCACGGCAGCAGGCCCGAGCGGTCCGGCCAGATGAACTGCAGCATCCGCCACCCGTCGGCTCCGACGCCCCGTCGCTGGTGGAACGCCTCGGCATCCCCGAAGAGGTCGCGGTGCCCGGCGAGGTCGA
>JAFDWA010000555.1 GCA_018268735.1 Actinomycetota bacterium
GACATCCCATGACGTTCACCGACTTCAAGGTCGCCGACCTCTCCCTGGCGCCGCTCGGCCGCAAGCAGATCGAGCTCGCCGAGCAGGAGATGCCCGGCTTGATGGCCATCAGGGCCGAGTACACCGACGCCAAGCCCCTCGCCGGCGCCCGCATCACCGGTTCGCTGCACATGACGGTGCAGACCGCCGTGCTCATCGAGACGCTCACCGCTCTCGGCGCCGACGTCCGCTGGTGCAGCTGCAACATCTTCTCGACCCAGGACGAGGCGGCAGCAGCCGTCGTCGTCGGCCCGTCCGGCACGACCGACGCTCCCTCCGGGGTCCCGGTGTTCGCCTGGAAGGGCGAGACGCTGGAGGAGTACTGGTGGTGCACCGAGCAGGTCCTGGCCTGGCCCGCCGACGCCGAGGGCCACACCGGCCCCAACATGATCCTCGATGACGGTGGTGACGCCACCCTGCTCGTCCACAAGGGCACCGAGTACGAGGCGGCCGGCGCGGTGCCCGACACCGTCGAGGAGGACTCCGACGAGTGGGGCGTCGTGCTCGCGACGCTGCGTCGGACCCTGACCGAGGACCCGCAGCGCTGGACCCGCATCGGCGCCGGCATCAAGGGCGTCACCGAGGAGACGACCACCGGCGTGCACCGCCTCTACCAGATGTTCGAGCAGGGACTGCTGCTGTTCCCGGCGATCAACGTGAACGACTCCACGACCAAGTCCAAGTTCGACAACCTCTACGGGTGTCGCCACAGCCTCGTCGACGGCATCAACCGGGCGACCGACGTGATGATCGGCGGCAAGCTCGCGGTCGTCTGCGGCTACGGCGACGTGGGCAAGGGCTGCGTGCAGTCGCTGCGGGGCCAGGGCGCCCGCGTCGTGGTGACCGAGATCGACCCGATCTGCGCGCTGCAGGCTGCGATGGAGGGCATCCAGGTGGTGCGCCTGGAGGACGTGGTCGAGACCGCCGACATCTTCATCACGACGACCGGCAACAAGGACATCATCACCGCCGGGCACATGGCCCGCATGAAGCACAACGCGATCGTCGGCAACATCGGCCACTTCGACAACGAGATCGACATGGCCGGCCTGTACCGCCAGAGCGACATCCGCAAGGTGAACATCAAGCCGCAGGTCGACGAGTTCGTGTTCCCCGACGGCCACTCGGTGATCGTCCTCGCCGAAGGTCGACTCCTGAACCTCGGCTGTGCGACCGGGCACCCGAGCTTCGTGATGAGCTGCTCGTTCTCGAACCAGGTGCTCGCGCAGATCGAGCTGTTCACCAAGACCGCCGACTACCCGCTCGGCGTGCACGTGCTGCCCAAGCAGCTCGACGAGAACGTCGCCCGGTTCCACCTCGACGCACTCGGCGTGCGGCTCACGACGCTCACGGCGGACCAGTCCGCCTACCTGGGCGTGCCGGTCGAGGGTCCCTACAAGCCGGACCACTACCGGTACTGACGTCGTCGGGGGCGCCTCGCCGCTCGCCGAACTTGTAGCCCACGCGCCACCAGGGCGACGTGTGGCTAC
>JAFDWA010000556.1 GCA_018268735.1 Actinomycetota bacterium
GGCGACGTCGATCGCGATCGCGACCTCTGCGGTGCAGCAGATGACGCCGTCGTCGACCCGGCCTGGTCGGGGCGACGTCGACCACGTCGCCGGTAGACGAACGCCGCGCCCATCCGCTCCAGCACGAACCGGTCCGTCACCTGCCACAACGACTCGGAGTAGCCGAGGAACAGCACCCCCTCGGGCGCCATCCAGTGGTCGAACCGCTCGAGCAGGCGGACGATCTGGTCGTTGCTGAAGTAGATCATCACGTTGCGGCAGAACACGACCGGGCACTCGCCCGGCGCGAACGGCGGCGGGTCCGACGCCAGGTTGAGGTGCAGGACCTCGACCCGCTCGCGGATCTCGTCGACGACCGTGTAGGCGTCGGAGCCGCTGCGACGCAGGTAGCGGCGCCGCTGCTCGTCGGTGAGGCCGGCGACCTCACGGCCGCTGTAGGTGCCGCGGCGTGTGCGCTCGAGGGCTGTGGTCGAGATGTCCGACGCGATCACCTTCGAGGTCGTGTCGCCCGAGGCATCGAGGAGCATCGCGAGGCTGTGGGGCTCCTGGCCGTTCGCGCACGCCGCGCTCCACACGACGGTGGGGCGTTCGAGCGACGGCAGCACGCCGGACGCGAGCGCCTCGAACTGGCCGGGGTCGCGGAAGAACGCCGACTCCTGGACGGTCAACCGGTCGAGCAGCGCCTGCAGCGCTCCGGAGTCTCGGTCGAGTCGGTCGACGAACGCATCGACGCTGCACGAGTAGCGCTGCGCCGCCTCCTCGAGGCATCGCTCGAGGCGACTGCGCATCGACTCCTCTGACCGCAGCCCGGCCCGGCGGGACAGCACCGCGGCTGCGGCAGCGAGCGTGGCCTGATCGACGGTCATGCCATCACCCCGACGCAGGACCGGACGATCTCACCGGCGATGTCGCCGAGCGGGGCGACCGTCGTCAGCGCACCGGCGCGCGCCGCAGCGCGCGGCATGCCGTACACAGCGCACGTCGCCTCGTCCTGACCGATGGTCGTGGCGCCACGACGGTGCATCTCCGACAGCCCGGCCTCGCCATCGGCTCCCATCCCGGTGAGGATCACGCCGACGCCCGACGCGCCGACCTGCGCCGCCATCGAGCGGAACAGCTCGTCGGCCGACGGACGATGGATCGTCACCGGATCCGACGACAGCTCGATGCGCCGCCCCGCACCGATCGTGAGGTGCCGACCTCCAGGACCGATGTAGACGATGCCTGCTCGGATCGGCTCACCATGGACCGCGAGCTTCACCGGCAGGCCAGATGTCCGTGCCATCCACTCGACCAGGCCGTCGACGAAGTCGTCGTGCAGGTGCTGGACCACGAGCACCGGTGCACGCAGACCCGCGAGTCCGCTGAGCACCGTCGCCAACGCAGGCGGGCCGCCCGTCGATGCAGCGATGCCGACCACTCGGTTGGTCGCGCCCCGCGACGCTCCGGCCAGGGCGAGGGGCGACGCCGCGCCGGACACTCCGGCCGCCACGCCATCGACCTCACGACCTGCCTGTTGCGGC
>JAFDWA010000557.1 GCA_018268735.1 Actinomycetota bacterium
CGAACGTGTGAGGCGAGCCGTGTGACCGAGCCGAACGTGTGAGGCGAGCCGTGTGCACTGCTCACATGTGGTCGAGGTCGAGCGCCGCGATCAGCGTCGCCAGTCGCCCGGCGACGTAGCGCTGGCCAGGGGGCTGGTCGAAGTGGCGCCCGTCGCGGGGACGGAGGGTGATCCCGTCGACCTGCAGCGGACAGGGCGTCGTCGGGCACACGATCTGGTCGAACGGGAGGGTCTCGACCCCCGGCGCGGTCGTGCCGATGGTCCGCAGGACGTCGTTGACGAACGCTGCACGCCGGTTCGTGTCCGCGTTGCCGGGCAGGGTCGCGCCGTCCACGACGTCGGCGATGGTGAGCAGCGCGACCCGGGCGCCGCCGGCGGACAGCCGTTGGATCGCCTCGCCGTAGAGCCGGTGCACGATGCCGGTCCACTCGGGGGTGCCGACCTGGTACCACCGTCCGTCGACGATGCGGTCGGTTGTCTCCCAGGTCGACAGCGCGACGACGAGGTCCGGTCGTGCCTTTCTGACCGCGTCCCGTTGCACCCGTGGGATCGCCCCGTTGCATGCGGCGGTCACCGTCGACGGGTTGCCGTCGGCGTCGGCGGGGTCGCCGGTGAGGATCCCGCACCCGGGCGCGGCTGCGGCAGCGAACGTGATGCCGCGTGCGGTGAGCGCGTCGCCCAGCGCGTCCTCGATGCTCGCCGCCACGCTGTCGCCGACGAGCAGCACCCGTCTCGGATGACGTGGTGCGGGCGCCGCGGTGTTCGCCGGCACGGTGGGAGCGGTGGGTGCCGGTGCTGCAGTGGTGGGTGCAGGCGCCGCGGGCTCCGGTGTCGGGAGGGTCGTCGGCGATGTCGGCCCCTCGGTGGTGGACGTGGTGCTGGGTGCTTCGCGCACCCTGACGTCACCCGGGGCGCGCGCGACCAGGTACTCCGGCGGTCCGGGGACGTCGCTGGTGATCCAGACGTCGCCGACGAGCAGCAGCACCGCCGCACAGGGGAGCAGGACGCGCGCCTGGCGCCAGGTGACCAACCGGCGTGAGCGGACGGGTTGCTCGACCCAGCGGTACATGGCGATCGCGGCGGTGAGGGTCACCGCGATGCGCAGTGCGAAGAGGATCGGACCGTCGAGTCCGGTCCGCATCGGCGTGAGCCAGAGGAACACCGGCCAGTGAAGGAGGTAGACGCCGTAGCTGATCCGTCCGAGCGCCACGAGCGGCGCCAGCTCGAGCACCCGTGCCATCGCGCCGTGCTGCAGGGCGGCGACGATGACGGCGCCGGTGCACGCGGCGGTGAGGAGCAGTCCCCACGGGTACAGCCAGGGGCTGGAGAGGTGCGCGACGCCGACGAGCGCCACCAGCGTGACAGCGCCGACGGTGCCCGCGGCGACGGCGACACGCCGGGGTCGCGCGTCGAGGCGGATCCGACCGAGGAGCGCGACGGCGAGCAGCACGCCGACGAGGAGCTCGGCCGCACGTGTGTCGGTGCCGAAGTACGCGCGGTCGATCGAGGTCCTCGCCAGCAC
>JAFDWA010000558.1 GCA_018268735.1 Actinomycetota bacterium
GGGACTCGGCATGGCGCATCTCGTCGATCGACTCGGCGCGTGTGTGGTCCGCGAGCCGGTCGAAGCCCCAGTTGGCGCACATCTTGGCGTGCACGAAGTACTGGTTGATCGCGGTGAGCTCTGCAGTGAGCACGTCGTTGAGCAGTTCGATGATCTCCGGGTTGCCCTGCATCGCGGTCCTCCTCGGTGGGTGCCGCCACTGTAGCGACGAGCCCGCGGCCGGCTGACCAGCCCACACCACCCGGTCAGCCGCTCAGCCGACCGCAACCGGGATGCGCACGCCCTGGACCGTCAGGAAGGCTTCGATCGTCGGACGACAGGACCCACAGCTTCCACCAGCCCCACACGCCTCGGTCACCTCGTCGACCGAACCGGCGCCGTCGCGGATGACCTCCGCGATCTCGGAGTCCCGGAGGCCGTAGCAGGAACATGCGATCGCCATGTCGTTCAGCATACCTAACATCAGAGGATCGGCAACCCCCAGGCCCCATGGCGACCCATCCGGTGTCCGGCGCGGGCATGATGGTCCCACCAAGGCCGGGAGGAACCGATGAGCGACGACCAAGACCACGCCAAGCACCACGACCACCACTACCAGGAGACCAAGGACGGCAAGGCGAACATCGACCCGAAGCCTCTGGGCGAGCCGGAGCCGCTGCGCCAGGTCCTGCACGACGTCGCCGAGGGCGCAGCGGAGTTCCTCGAGGGGCACCCGCCACGTGGCGCCAAGGACGCCGGCCACGTCGAGGGCGCCAACGAGGAGTGACCCGGGATCAGGTCACGGTCCAGGTCGGCCCCGACCGGATGAGCTCCGCGAGGTCGCCGGGACCCTGACCAACGATCGCCTCCTCCACCTGCTCCTGCACCTCGGCCTCGTACAGAGGCCGCTCGACGTCGCGGAAGATCCCGATGGGCGTCGGCGTGTGAGGCCCCGACGCGAGTCGTGACAGGGCAAACGCGAGGGTCGGGTCGGGCCGGTGCTCGTCGTGGAGGACCAGTGCCTCCTCGCCGTGCTCCGCGACCTCGCCGACGAACAGCTCGGCGTACTGGTTCTGGAACACGCCGTGCTGGCCGTCGGCACCGAAGCGCACGGGCTCGCCGTGGCGCAACGGGATCATCATGTCGTCGCGGTGGTCCTTGGCCATGATGTCGTCGAAGGCACCGTCGTTGAACACGTTGCAGTTCTGGTACACCTCGATGAACGCGGCGCCGGTGTGCTCGTAGGCACGGCGGAACACGTGCTGCATGTGCGCCCGGTCGGCCTCGTGGGTGCGGGCGACGAACGAGGCCTCGGCGCCGAGTGCGACCGAGACCGGGTTGAACGGCTGGTCGATCGAGCCGAACGGCGTCGACTTGGTGACCTTGCCCACCTCCGATGTCGGTGAGTACTGACCCTTCGTCAGCCCGTAGATCTGGTTGTTGAACATCAGGATCTTGAGGTCGACGTTGCGACGCAGCGCGTGGATCAGGTGGTTCGCCCCGATCGAGAGCATGTCGCCGTCACCGCCGATGAC
>JAFDWA010000559.1 GCA_018268735.1 Actinomycetota bacterium
TGCGCGACCGTCTGCTCGACCGCGCCGAGGCCCTCGTCGGGGTGATCTGCGCCGAGACCGGCAAGCAACGTGCCGAGGCCGTCACGACCGAGCTGATGGCGGTGTGCGAGACGATGGACTGGTACGCCCGCTACGGCGAGCGGGTCCTGCGGCCCCGCCACGTCGGCTCCGGCACGCTCGCGCACAAGTCGGCGTGGAAGCGCTACGAGCCGATGGGTGTGATCGGCGTCATCAGCCCGTGGAACTACCCGTTCACCTTGTCGATGACACCGATCGTCACGGCGCTGTTCGCCGGCAACACCGTGGTGCTCAAGCCGTCGGAGGTGACCCCGACGGTCGGACTGGCGATCGGTGAGCTCTTCGAGCACGACACGTGGGGCGACGTGGTGCAGGTCGTGACCGGGGCCGGTACGACCGGCGAGGCCCTGGTCCGCGGCGGCGTCGACAAGATCTGCTTCACCGGATCGGTCTCGACCGGCAAGCGGGTGATGGCCGCCGCTGCGGACACCCTCACCCCGGTGCTGCTCGAGCTCGGGGGCAAGGACCCGATGATCGTCTGCGAGGACGCCGATGTCGCGCACGCCGCCCGAGGCGCCGTGTGGGGGTCGATGCAGAACGCCGGCCAGACCTGCATGTCGGTCGAGAGGGTGTACGTCGCCGACGCGGTCTACGACGAGTTCCTGTCCCGGGTGCTGACCGAGGTCGGGGCCATCCGACAGGACGACGTGGGAGATGCGGACATCGGGTCGATGACCTTCGGACCGCAGGTGGCCACCGTCGAGGCCCACCTCGCCGATGCGGTCGAGAAGGGGGCGAGGATCGTCGCCGGCGGGACCCGCACCGAGCGTGCCGGGCTGTGGTTCCCCCCGACGGTGGTCGTCGACGTCGACCACACCATGTCGTTGATGACCGAGGAGACCTTCGGGCCGGTGCTGCCGATCATGCGGGTCGCCGACACCGACGAGGCGGTGCGGCTTGCCAACGACTCGCCGTACGGGCTGAACAGCTCGGTGTGGACCGAGGACCACGACCGCGGCGTCGCGATCGCGAACCGGATCGAGGCCGGCAACGTCTGCATCAACGACTGCATCGTCTCCTACGCGGTCACAGGGCTCCCCTTCGGCGGGGTGAAGTCCTCCGGCATCGGCCGGGTCCACGGAGCTGAGGGCCTGCGCGAGCTCAGCCACGTGAAGTCCGTCCTCGGCCAGCGCGTCAAGGTGCCGAGGGAGCTGTGGTGGTTCCCCGTCCCGAAGCACCTCGACCGCATCGGCATCGCCTCACTGCGGGCCCGGTTCGGCAGGAGCCTCAGGACCAAGCTCGGCCGCAACAGCGCGGTCTGAGCGACACGCGGTGTGAGGGGATCCTCCTCAGGTGCGGTGTCGGACCCATGGTCGGTGTCGGTGTGCCGGGGCTCACCGGTCCTGCACCTGCTGCTCGGCGAGGGTCGCTGCGACGAGGCGCGCAACCGCATCCGCCGGCGGCGCGTCCCCGCCGCTCAGCGGCTCGACGGT
>JAFDWA010000055.1 GCA_018268735.1 Actinomycetota bacterium
ACAAAGCCCTACGCGAGATCACCACACGCGCAAACGTTGCCTGACGCGGCACTAGTCAAGACGGGGCGTGGAATCGACACGATGTGTCGATTCCACGCCCCAGATCCAGGGAGGTGGGACAATGAGGCCGTGATCCGCAGCGCTGGCCGCGACGACTTCGAGGCGATCGCCCGTCTGTATGCACAGCTCAACGTCGACGACCCGCCCGTCTCGGGTCCGGCACACATCGAGGTGTTCGAGCAGATCCTCGACCGTGACGGTCTCGACATCGTCCTGCTCGAGCTCGACGGCGAGGTGCTCGGTGCCACGTACCTCAACGTGATCCCGAACCTCTCCCGTGGGGGCCGGCCCTACGCGGTCATCGAGAACGTGGTCATCGCCGCGCACCGCCGGGGCGAGAAGCTCGGTCGACGCCTGATGGATGCCACGCTCGATCGGGCGTGGGTCGCGGGTTGCTACAAGGCGATGCTCCAGACCGGATCGAGGACCCCGAGCACCCACGCTTACTACCGGGCCTGCGGCTTCGCCGACGACGCGAAGGTCGCCTATCTCGCCCGACCCCCCGACTGAGATCCGCTGTCGGCGGGGTTTGGCCACTTGTTGCCGAATCTGGGGTTCGCAGTCGACAGGACGTGTCGATTCTTGGCCCCAGATTCGGTTGAGGCCATCGGGGTGTCTCGGCGGCACCCCGTGGCCGGGAGTTGGGGAGTCAGTCCTCGAAGGCGGCGAGGTCGCCGAGGCGGAGGTTGTCCTCGAACTCGGCGGGGTCGAACGCCTCGGGGTCGAAGTCGCCGCGCCACTCGATCATCTCGGCGTGGCTCGGGTGGGAGGGATCCGCGATCGCTGTGAGGTACTCCGCGAAACCCCAGGTGCCGCCGCAGTCCTCGGGCGGACACGCCCGTTTGCCGCCGATGCACGCCGGCACAGCGTCGACGTCGTTGCGGGCGAGGACCTTCTCGACGACGACGTCGTGCTCCCAGTCGTCGCCGAAGTCGTAGAGGTAGCGGAACCTGTCGCCTCCGCCGGCCACCTGGTCGATCCGGTAGCGGGTCTCGTCGAGCACCGTCCTCATGTCCCAGTCGGGGTCGGGCACCCCGTAGTCTCGACTCCCGATCCTGAACTCGTGCAGGTGGTAGTTCCACCAGCCGAACGCCGCCTGGATCACGTCGTGGACCCCGTCGAGGGTCGCCGATCCGTCGACCAGCACCCGACGCCAGATCGGCGGCTTGATGCCGCGCAGCGACACCTTGAGCTGGAACACCTTGCCGCCAGCCGGGTTCTTCGCGGTGGCGGCTCGGCGGGCGTCGTCCTCAGCAGTTTCGGGTGTAACGGCCTGCGGTGCCTGCCCCCGCCCGGCGCCGAACAGGTCGATCACCTCGGCGAGCGGATTGCGCCGGTCAGCCCGTGCGGTGTCGATGCCGAGCACCACCGACAGCTCCCGTGCTGGTGTTCCGGCCCGCTCGGACAGCGGGCTGACGATGATGTCGGACATCCTCATCGACAAGGCCTCGAGGTCGAGTCGGTCGGTGGCCATGAAGACCTCACCCAGGTAGGCGAACTCGTTCATCACACCCAGGACGCTGCGGTCGTTGGTCGGAGCGATGCGGACCTCGCCCATCGCGGCGCGCTCGGTGGCGATGATCTCTTCGGGGACGCCGTGGTGTCGGAGCGTCGACTCGATGGCGTCGGGGAGGCGGTCGAGCAGCGTCTTGACCGGAGCGAGGGGAAGGTAGACGGGAAGGAACGTGCGGCTGTTGACGAGCATCGCCACTTGCGGCTTCCAGAACAACGCGTTGACGAACCAGTCGCCGAGCAGGGTCGTCGACTCGTCGTCGGGTCCGGCGGCCGGTGTCGCCTTCACCCGGTCCCGCAGCTTCTTGGTCCCCCGGACGATCAGCATCATCCGAGTGTGTCATGCCGCGATCGGCGCGGACGAGATCTCGGCGTGTCGAGGGCTGGCGAACCACCCCTGTGCGACATCTGTCGTCCACAAGGGAACGGAGCTCGTCTGGAGGCGATGGGTTCATCGGTGACGGGTGGGGCGGCTGCACATCGGCCGCTCACTGGTTGGCCCCGGCACCGTATGTATGTACAGTCTCGACATACGAACGCTGCGGATCGAGCACCGGCAGTCGAATCGAGGTCAACGATGCCTGCCCCCACGAAGGACTCCCGCATGAACGTGCGCCTCCGTGCCGCTGACGACGAGCTCATTCGCCGCGCTGCCGAGCAGACGGGGCAGTCGCTCAGCGAGTTCCTCACCACCGCGGCGATCGAGCGTGCTCACGAGGTGCTCGCGGACCAGCGGGACTTCGTCGTCCACGAGGGCACGTGGGACGAGTTCATCCGCTTGCTCGACGAGCCCGCCCGACCGGATCCACGTCTGGTCGAGCTCTTCGCTCGACCGCAGCGGATCACCCGCTGATCTTCGAGTGCGTCTCGCCCGCTACGACATCGTCTCCCCGACGAAGGTGCAGAGGGCGGCGTTCTTCTGTGGTGAGCCATCGCTCGACCGGTGGCTCGTGATGCAGGCTCGCCAGAGCATGGAGTCACATGACGCCGTCACCTATCTGTTGCTCGACGATGACCGGGACGACCGAATCGCCGGCTACTACTGCCTGTCGGCCGGCAGCGTGCTCAAGGACCACGCACCGCCGTCGGTAGGCCGGCGAGCCCCCGAACCCATTCCTGTGGTGCGGATGGGTCGATTCGCGATCGACTCCGACTACCAGGGTCTCGGTTGGGGTGCCGAGCTGCTGCGAGAGGCCCTGCTCAGTGCTGTGAGCGGTGCTGAGCTGATCGGCGGGCGAGCGCTGCTGGTCGACGCGATCGGTGGCGAGGCAGTGGCCTTCTACCGGCGATTCGGTTTCATCGAGTCGCCGATCCACCCGCTTCAGCTCTTCAAGTCGCTTCGCGATGTCAAGGCCTCGGCCGGCCTGGAGTGAGCTGGCGATGAACGCCTCGCGCTCTACATCCGTGTGAGCCCAGGTCGTGCGGTGACCGATTCGTCGAGGCCGGCCTGAACCGAGCCGATGCGGCAGCCGTCACCGAGCCGAGACCAAGCAGCGGCGAATCGGCTGACGGAACAGTGCCTGAGCGTCCGGAAAGAGCCTTCAGCCGCCGAAGATCTGGTCCCATGACGCCTGGTCGTCGGGGTAGAGCCACCGTTCGACCTGTTGCCCGTCGCGATACCGAAACACGCTGATGGCGCGGGTCTGGACATCGACACCAGGTCGTCGAGCACCCATCACGCTGATCGCACACACGTGTTGGTCGTTGCCGAACACATCATCCTCTCTGAGCCAGAAGCCCAGACCGGACAGGGCGGCGAGCCATTCCAACACAGCGTCCCGCCCGACCACATCGCCTGCCATGGCGTGTGATCCGGGGACGTGCCAGATGACGTCGGAGGCAACGAGCTCAGCGACCCGGTCGACGTCGCCGGCCCGAAAGGCGTCGGCCGTCTGGCGGTAGGTGCTGGCGTTCGGGTGCTCGATCGACACGGTGCTGACCGTAGCCCCGATCCACTCTTGCGAAACGGAGTCGCTGGGTCGCTGACTACCGGGTCTGCGCGGCACTCCAGACCGGTTCGACACCCTGCCGGGGGTACCGGAATGCCCTCGTCCCTTGCGGATCAAGGGATCCAGGAGTGGAGTTGATGGGGCGCTATTCGAACCATCCCGCCAACCTGAGGGGCCTGCCGGACTCTTTGGAAGGAGCCGACACCAGGTCGGCGGCGACGCTCGTTGCGAACCGAACGCGCCAGCGGACGGCAGTCGACACGTCTTGTCGATTGCATGCCCAAGGTCCGGAACGCCGGGCGAATGGTTCTCGCAGATCCGCGGTGCTCGCAGGCTCCGCGGTGATTCCACCTCGGAGGCTCGTCGGAGGCCGGTGACGTCGCGGGACCCTCTCCGTCGTGACGACAGCAGGTCGTCGAGACCCGACGTCATCGATGAATCGAACAGCCGGCTCAGTGCCGTGCCGTTCCGACGCTCGCACCGGGTGGTTGAGAGCCGTGCTGAGGTTGATCACGTTGTGGCACTCGCCGATCACCACGGCGCCCCGCGGATGCCCCTCCAGGTGGTGCCGGGAGCGGCCGGCGGCCTTGTGCTCCACCAACCAGCGGAACCCCGCAGCAGGGCGGGATCCCGAACGGCGATTTCGCCCTCGTGCTCCGGGCCGATGTGGATCGGACTCGTGGAGCTGGAGCCGTCCGTTCGGCCGGAACCTGAGGTTCGCGCTGGCCTGTCCGGAGAATCCAGAGGAAAGGGTGCGCGCTGGCGGCGCGCACCTCGGGTCGATCATCCGCAAGGACGCCGCTGCCGGCCTCCGATCGTGAACCCAGGGGGAACAGATGAAGCGACGCACCGATGTCGACCGGTTGTGTCAGCTGGTCGAGCATGAGCCCGAGCAGAAGGTGCGCAAGCACGTGGCGGCCGAGCAACTCGGATGAAGTGCGGAGAAGCTCGAGAGGGTCATCGACAGGGCACACGACGAGGACCGACCCCTTCAGCGGGTCCGTGGTGGCCACTCGATCCGCTACCGCGGCAACGAGGCGCGCGGGGGTGCCGATGGCGTCGGCATCTACCTGGACGTCACGACGGGCCTCACCAGGTACTGGGCCCCGCGGAACCACTTGCGGGACTGCGTCGTGCTGTCGACGTCACGAAGCAGTCGGTCGACGGCGACGTCTCGGACTGGTCCCGCATCTCGTGGGGGGCCAGCGAGCTCGGTGTCGGGCTCGTGGGGTTCACCAACAGCAACGCGGTGGGTACATGGAAGCTCCATCAGGGAGCGGAACGACGGCGGCACAGGACTCATACCCGACATCAACACGGGAACGGTCACGGTGACGGCGTAGCTTGGCCGCTCGAAACAGGAGGGGAACCGCATGGGTCAGGTGGTGTGGCTGACGTTGATGGGCCGCCGGGTTCTGGCGGTCACGCTCGTCGGCGACGAGGACGTCGACGTGGCGTCGGACGCCGATCCGACCGGGTTCGGCCCGGTCGAGGTGCGCCGGATCGTGGCGGGTGTCGTGGAGGTCCTCGGGGTCGCTGCGACCGTGGCCGACGCGTTCGGGACGTGGGACGAGCTGCGCGAGCTCGGCGACGCCGTCCACTGCACCTGCATCAGCGACCCGGAGTGGGTCATCGGGCACCTCTACGACCGCTTCCGACCCGCCCCGCCGGAGGGATGGGATGGTCCGCCCCACACCTTTGGCGGATGCGAGATCAACGGCGAGTGGTTCGATCTGAACCTTCAGGACCTGTCTTGGGAGGAGGTCGCGTCGCTGGGCGGTGAACTCGGCGGGTTCACCCTCAGCTACCTCGACGGTTGGTTCCAGCTGAGCTCGACCGACATGGACGACGAGTACCGCTGGGCGGGGACCGCTCCGGACTTCGAAGCAGAAGGGTGGAGTCTGGTGATGGGCCCACCGATGTGGCCGAGTGGCAACGCACTCGACGTCCGGCTGTCCTTCGTCGAGGATCCCACGGCTCCGGAGGTCGTCGATGAGTTCGTCCAACCATCGATCACCGAGATGTACCAGTACATCGAGCTGAACGGGGTCGAGATCTACCGCCGCGAGATCGATGCCGAGCCCCAACATCCTCCAGAGGTGCACCGGCCGAGGGCGGATCCACCGACGCTCCGCTCATCGAGCCCTGGTCTCCCGGATCTGGTGTCAGCAACACCGGACTCGTCGAACGACTCGGTCGACTCGCTCCGCCGTGATCTGGGCGACGCGATCACTCGGGGAGCGCCCGCCGAAGAGGTGGAGCAGATCCGTGCCTTCCTCGGCGACGAGCTGCTCCAGGCCGGGCGCGCGGAGGAGGCGATCGGGTACTTCGAGCAAGCCGTCCACTCGGCCACCGAGCGGTCGGGCCCCGACGACGAGGACGTGCTCAACCTTCGAGGCTTGTTGGGTCGAGCGCTCACCGAGGCGGCGTTGTACCACGAGGCCGAGCAGGTGTTGCTCGACGTCGTCGACGCTCGCACCCGCGTGCTGGGTCCGGACGACCCCCAGACGCTGGTCGCCCGGGGCAACCTCCTGCGAGCGATCGGGCGCGGTGGCCGTCCCGCCGAGGCGCTGTCCATGGCCGACGCGCTGCTCGAGGACCGCATCCGACTGCTCGGACCGGAGCACCCGTCCACGCTCGACACCAGAGGTCACCGCGCCCAACTGCTCAGCGAAGCGGGACGAGACGCCGAGGCCATCGCCGAGATGGAGCGCCTGCTCGAGGATCGGATCCGGGTGCTCGGACCGGACCACCCCGACGTCGCATCCACCCGACACAACCTGGCGGCGGTCCGGAGCCGGGGCGAAGGATCCGACCCCGACTCCTCCTGGTGGGAGCTGCAGCAGAACGCCGTGGCGATCTCCGACGAGCTCGGTCCCGACCACCCCGCGGCGTTGATCGCGTGGGGTCTCGTTGCCGAGCAGCTGCAACGACTCGGCCGGGACGCCGAGGCGCTCGCTCTGCTCGGTCGCCTGGTCGAGGCTCGGTCGAGGATCCTCGGCGAGGACGCAGCTCAGACGCTCACGAGCCGGCGGATGATGTGCGCCTCCCAACGGCGCTTGGGTGCCGTGAGGGAGGCGTTGGCCGGAGCCGAGGAGCTCGAAGCGACCGCGATCGAGTCGCTGGGACCCGACTCGCCGCTCGTCCAGCAGATCCGATCGGAGCAGATCGCCTGTCTGCGACAGATCCTGGCCGAGGCCGATGTCCCCGATCCGGTCCTCACGGCGCGGCGGCATGCGCTGATCGAACTGGTCATCCACTCCGATCTCGACCCCGACGAGTTCGACGCCCATCTCGCGATGCTGCTCGACGAACCTCAGCCGCTCGAATCGCCTGAACAACTGCCGGATGTGCCCGGAGCCACGGTCCTCGTCGACTGGGTGAAGGAGCCGGGTGGGGTCATCGTCCTGAGCTGCGACGGGATGGAGATCTGGCGCGAGCAGAGCTTCACCAACGCGCGCCGCCTGTCGGCCGTGTTCGAGATCTGTCGGGCTCGCTACGGTCCACGTTTCGCGGGTGTGCGACTGGATGCCGAAGCTGACGAGGCGATTCGTGGCGAGACGGGCGGTTCGGAGATCATCGACTTCCTCGAGTCGACCCTCGGGTCGACCCCGACCCGGCCCCCTGTCCAGTTCCCCATCACCCGGTCGCCGCCGGTCAGGAGCGTCCCATCGGGTGGCCGAAGGCCGTGGGGTGCCATCTCGGACAACTACTTCTTGACGTTGTCGGCCTTCCCGAGCGGCGTGATCGAAGTGGACTTCCTCGACACCTCCGACGACGTCGACACGGACTTCAGCCAGCGCTTCGAGGTCGACGGATCAGTCCTGCTCCCGGTGTTGCTGGAGCGAGAGTTCGGTCGTGATCCCGATGACAGCGCAGTCGCCCGGCGAGGTGCCGAGCTCGGCTACGACCCCTCTGTGTGGCAGGACGTCGCCGTCACGTTGTATGCGGCACAATCGGGCGGCGAGGTGGTCACGGCTCGTGAGATCGCCGAGGCAGCAGGAGCGCTGGTCGATTCCCGAACTGACTGACCGAGTGGGTGCAGACGCCGGAGGGGAAGCGCGCGGCCGCCCCTCCGGCGGTGTCCGACAGACCGAAGCAGGGGAAGGGTTCCCTGATTTCAGGAGACCACTCCCTCTGAAATCGAGGGAACCTCCAGGAGTGGAGCTGATGGGAATCGAACCCACGACCCCCTGCTTGCAAAGCAGGTGCTCTAGCCAGCTGAGCTACAGCCCCGGAAGTTGACCAGGGTAGTCGCTCAGATGGCCGCATCCGGAAACGGCGGTCGGTGCTGTGCTATCCCGTCGATCGTGTCGCAGCCCCTTGGAGGACCACGATCCGACCGGGCACTCGACCGGGTCGTCACGTTCAGCGATGGCGTCGTCGCGATCGCGATCACGCTGCTCGTCCTGCCGCTGCTCGACCTGGCGGCCGATGGTGGTGACTTCGAGCGCCTGATGTCGACGGCGTGGCCACGGGTGATCGCGTTCGTCGTCAGCTTCGCAGTCGTCGCGAACTTCTGGCTCGTCCACCACCGCGTCCTCAGCGGGATCGTCGCGGTGTCAGGTCCGCTCATCTGGGCGAACATGCTGTGGCTGGCGACGATCGCATTCCTGCCGTTCCCGACCGAGGTCCTCGGTGTGCGCGACAGCTCCGAGATGGGCGTGCGGGCGCTGTACATCGGTTCAGTGGCGGCGTGCAGCTTCGCACTCGCGCTGATCGACGTCGTGATCCTCCGTGATCCGACGCTGTGGCCCGACGGCGAGCGCCCTGACATCGACCTCGTCCACATCGCCACCATCCTCGGTGTGATGGTCGTCGCCTTCGTGCTCGGCGTGTTCGTCGAACCGATCGGGATGTGGTCGA
>JAFDWA010000560.1 GCA_018268735.1 Actinomycetota bacterium
GGATCGACGCCGATCTCCGCGGCGATGCGGCGACGCGTGTGGCCCTCGGCGAGCGCTCCGGCGATGACGGCGTAGCGGCCGGTGAGGCCCAGCTCGATGATCGGGTTCGGGGCGTCGACACAGCCGATGCTGCGATGGTCGCCGAGTGCGTCGAGTCCGACGGTCGCGGTGGGTCGGTGGCGTCGACGGTGACCGGTCGCGACGCGCCACCGGTCGATGGTGCGGCGACGGACGATGACGATGGCATGGGCGATCGGTGTGCCGAGCTGCTGCCATGCGACGATGCGCGCCTCCTGCATGATGTCGTCGCGGTCCGCCGGTGGGATGCGGAGCCGCGACACGGCGACGCGTGCGACGCTCTCGATCCAGGCCGCGTCCCCGTCATCGAGCGACATGGACGGCGGTGCAGTCCTCGGTGTTGGGCACGACGGCCTGAGCGCCGTCGAGCACGTCGATGAGGACGATGCGCCAGTGGCCGTCGATGTAGCGGGATCCGCAGAGGGTGCGGTCATCCATCCACATGGCGTCGGTCTGCATGTCGGTCGTCGGCTCGGTGAGTCTGAGGGTGGTGCCGTCGGCGCAGTTGCCGACGATGAGGCCGGACGTGACGGGGAGGATCGAGATGATGTCGAGCCACACGACGTGCGTCCCGTCGGGTGAGATGTGTGGGTCGAACCATCCGAAGCTCGCAGCGCCGACCGGTGAGGTCGCCTTGGCGAACGTGCGGGTCGGGGTGACGATCGCGCCGGTGCCCGCCGTCGAGATGCGGGTGAGGCCACGGCCAGTCCACGACGGCTCCGCCTGCTGCTCCCACCGTGCGCCAGTCGGACGACCGGTGAGGTCGGTCTCGACGCACGCCCACTCAGCCCGGATCGGAAACGGCCACCACCACCACGTCGTCGTCTCCTTCGCGGCGTGAATGAGGGTTTCGTGATCGGTCGGGGTGGCATGACCGTGCTGGGTCCACACCGTCCGATTGAGCCCCTCGACGCGGACCGGCCGAGGGATGATCCGCGGCGCGAAGCCGGGTCCGTCGAACAGCGTCAGCTCGACAGCGTCGGCGTTGAGGTTGAACTGCTGGCCCGGTCGGCACCGGTACGCCATGAGGGTGCCGTCGGGCATCGTCTTCGGCGCCTGCCATGTCCACTCGCTGGTGGGACGGACGAGCACATCCGTGACGCCGACATGCGAGTCGATGGCGACGAGCTCCTGGCGGCCACCGGCCAGCTCGCGTTGGGCGACGATCCTCACGACGTGGTCCGACCGGCGAGCGCCATCGACCAGATGGTCAGCGGGTGCACGTCGGTGACCTTCGGCTTCTCGACGCCGACGCGCTGCTGCCACTCGGGCCCGGTGAGGTGATGCATGTGGGTCGCACTCACGGCCCAGATGTCGCCGTTGGTTTGGTTTCTGACGATCATGTCGTCCTCCGGGTCGGGGAGCATTGTCGGGGTCGGTCCGCCGGCGATGCCGGTGAGGAGGTCTGCCTTGCGGCAGACGATCTCGAAG
>JAFDWA010000561.1 GCA_018268735.1 Actinomycetota bacterium
AACTTCGAAGCGCTGCGCCAGAAGGGCAAGGACCACCAGATCGAGCAGGTCGGAGCGCAGCTCCGGGCGATGATGCCGTGGATCTCCGCGGGCAAGGTCAAGGTCGAGGACGTCTCCGGCGGCGACTGACGGCACCGAGGCTGGCCGGATGATCGTCACCGCGCCGTCATCCACCGCGAACCTGGGTCCTGGGTTCGACTGCCTCGCACTGGCGCTCGACCTCCCGTTCCGCCTGGCCGTCGGGGTGGACCTGGTTCCCGACGAGAGCGGCGTCGCCCGCTTCCACGGCGCCGAGTCCGCACACCCCGCGGCGGTCGCGTTCCGCTCCGCCGGCGGGGACCCTTCGGTGACGCTGCAGTGGGCGAGCCCCATCCCGCCGGGTCGGGGGCTCGGGTACTCGGGTGCGGCGCGGGTCGCCGGAGCCTATGCAGCAGGCGTGCTCGACGGCCTCGACCACCGCGCCGCCCGCGCCGGAGCGCACGTCGTCGCGAGTCGCCTCGAGGGGCATCCGGACAACTCCGCCGCGTCGGCCTTCGGGGGCTTCACCGTCGCCGTGGAGGACAGGGTGATGCGCCTCGACGTGCCGGCCGGTCTCTCGGTGGTGGTGTGGTCCCCGTCGTCGGCCACCTCGACCGACGCGTCGCGCCGATCGCTGCCCGCGCGCGTGGCCCTCGGCGACGCTGCCTTCTCCGTCGCCCGCGCCGCGGCGTGGGTTGCCGCGATCGCGACGGGTGACCTCGACGCGCTCCGCGAGGCGTGCGAGGACCGACTGCACCAGGACCTCCGGCTGCAGCAACGCCCCGATGCCGCCGAGGTCCGCGACCACCTGCTCGGTCGCGGGGAGGTGCTCGCGGCGTGGCTGTCGGGGTCCGGTCCGAGCATCGCCGCGCTCGTGCCGTCGGACCTCGTCCCGATGGTCGCGGGATCCGTCGGTGGGGGCGGTTCGGTGAGGACCCTCGGGATCGACGCGCTCGGCGTGCGCGTGAGGTGAAGGTCCGACTCAGCTCGATGATTCTTGACTGGATCAGTCGGGAATCACCATGATGGTCCCTGCCAGCCCACCGACTCCTGAGGAGCGAGCATGACCGACGACCGGGGGTTCTCCACCCGTCAGATCCACGCCGGTGCCGCGCCGGATCCGACCACGGGATCCCGGGCCACGCCGATCTACCAGACGACCGCGTACCAGTTCCGCGACAGCGACCACGCGGCGAACCTGTTCGCGCTGTCGGAGATCGGCAACATCTACACCCGGATCATGAACCCGACCCAGGCGGTGGTCGAGGCCCGCGTCGCCAGCCTCGAGGGCGCTCCGGACACCGCTGTCGGGCTTCCAGGTGCCCTGGTCGTCGCCTCCGGCCAGGCGGCCGAGACCACCGCGATCCTCAACCTGGCCGAAGCCGGCAGCCACATCGTGAGCTCGGCGGCGCTGTACGGCGGGACCTACAACCTGTTCCACCACACGCTGCCCAAGCTGGGCATCGAGGTCTCCTTCGTCGATGACCCC
>JAFDWA010000562.1 GCA_018268735.1 Actinomycetota bacterium
AGTCGCGGGGTCCTTGCGGAGCGCGTCGGCGTACTCCTGGCGATCCTGGATGTAGGTGTTCCAGTCAGCGATCCACTCGTGGATGCCCTTGGAGATCCGGCCCTGGCCGCTGGGGACGATCGGCGAGAGCGCGGCGGTCATGTCCCGCAGGTCGCGGTTCGCCTGGTCGATGGTGTCGGCTCGCTGCGCGGGCTCTCTGGTCTCCTCGGCCGGAGGAAGCTCGTCGATGCGGGTCCGAGCTGTGGCGCAGACCTGCTCGGCATGCTTCGGGAAGGTGCGATCTGCGAGCTGGTCGATCATCAGCCCGGGGTCGTAGAAGAACAGCGCGTAGATCCACAGTCCGATGCTGAGGGCCGCGACCCCGAGTCCGAGGCCGACGAGCAGCCGCCGAAGCGGCCCACGACGAGGTGCATCTGCCTCGGTGCCATCCGGGGGAGGCATCGACGTGCGCGTGGGAGAGGGCGTGGCCACGAGCGGAGTCTGCCAGCACCCATGTCCATGGATCGAGTCGCCGTCCCGGACGGACAGGTCCCGATCGAGCATCAGTCGTGCGGGACCGTCGATCCCCCGGTGCGGGCGCGTGGCGTGGTCGTGGTCGACGGCTGGGAGGTCGGCGGTGCGGCCGACGCCGTCTGGTAGGAGATCGCCACGCTGCCATCGGTGGGCTTGGTTCCGGCGACCGGTGTGGTGCGCCAGACCTGTCCGGCGTCGAACGGCTGGCCGTCGCTTCGTGTCGAGCCCGCGGGTGCGGGCTCCGCCTGTGCGGTGACCGTGAAGCCGAGGGACTCGAGGAGCTGGCGGGCCTGCCCGCTGCCGTAGCCGATGACGTCCGGCACCGCTGCATCGGGGGCGAACGTCCCGGGTGTCGCCTCCACGAACACCGTCGAGCCGGACTTGACCGATGTGCTCGGCGCAGGGCTCTGACCCACGACGGTTCCGGCGCCGACACCGGCGACGGTGGCATCGAGGCGCACCGCGACGAGACCGGCGGACTGGATGCTCGCGACCGCCTTCGCGGCGTCGGTCCCGCCGACATCTGGCACCTTCACCGTGGGCGGCACGGTCATCGGGCTGAGCAACGCCGTGTTGCCGGCAGGGACGGTCGTCGTCGTCGGGGCGGACGCTGTCGGGTCGATGAGCGGGAGGGGCGGCTGGTTCGCGAGGGCCTGGCGCATGAAGGTCGCCCAGATCTGCGCCGGATAGGTCCCGCCGAAGACCGTGATGCGGGTGTTGGGATATGTCATCGGCACCGGTTGGAGCCTGCCGTCGGGGCCCGGCCTCGGCTTGGCGAACCCGACCCACACCGCCGTCGCGAGCTGCGGCGTGTAACCGCAGAACCACGCGTCGACGTTGTTCTGCGAGGAGCCGGTCTTGCCTGCCGCCGGGCGGCCGATGTTGGCGCTCGTCCCGGTGCCGCTCGTGATCACTCCGGGCAGGATTGAGGAGACCTGGTCGGCCACCTCGGGCTCCAGCACCTTCGTCTGGGTGTGCTGGTGCTG
>JAFDWA010000563.1 GCA_018268735.1 Actinomycetota bacterium
GATCGGTGGTCTGCGGGCGGAGTTGCACTCGGAGATCGGTGGTCTGCGGGCGGAGCTGCACTCGGAGATCGGTGGTCTGCGGGCAGAGCTGCGTGAGGAGTTGCGTCGGACGGTGTGGATCAACATCGGGACGCTCGTCGCGTTCGCCGCGGTGATCATCACTGCTGTGCGGCTCTGATCGGCGTCGACGGGGCCGGAGCCACCTAACCGGTCACCTGGCGTTGCGCGCGACCAGCTGACGGGCGATCACCTTGAGGCAGAGCGTCTCGTCCGCACCCTCGAATATCGACAGCACGCGGGCGTCGACCCACAGCCGGCTGACGGTGTACTCCTCGGCGTAGCCCATCCCGCCGTGGATCTGCATCGCCTCACGCGTCACCCATTCGGCGGCCTTGCACACGTACGCCTTGATCATCGATGCCTCGAGCGCGCCCTCGCCGTTCGCCATCAGCCGGGCGACCTCGTAGGAGAACTGCCGTGCCCCCTGGATCGTCACAGCCATCCGCGCGAGCTTCGCCTTGGTGAGCTGGTAGTCGTGGACCGGCTGTCCGAACACGCTGCGGTCGAGCGCGTACTGACGCGCCGCCTCGAGGGCCGCCTGCATCACGCCGATCGCCCTCGCCGCGGTCTGCAGTCGGCCGTTCTCGAACCCTGCCATCTGGTAGTAGAAGCCCCGCCCGAGCCCGCCGTCGAGGCCGATCAGGTTGGCGTCCGGCACGAACCAGTTGTCGAGTGCGACCTCGTAGGAGTGCATGCCGCGGTATCCGATCGTGTCGATCGGACGGCCCTCCATCCTGCCGCCACCGTGGTCGTTGTCCTGTGAGATCTCGAAGCCGTGGCCGTCGCCGCGCTCCTTCGGGACGATGAACATCGACAGCCCCTTGTGGCCCTGGCTGCGATCGGGATCGGTGCGGGCCAACAGCATGAGGACGTCTGCTCGGGCGCCGAAGGTGCACCAGGTCTTGACTCCGTTGATGAGCCAGCCGCCGTCGACCTTGGATGCCATGACCTTGACGCCGGCCACGTCGGAGCCGTAGTCGGGCTCGGTCACCGCGACGGCGTTCATCACCTCGGCGGACGCGAGGCGGGGGAGCCACTCCTGCTTCTGCTCCTCGGTTCCACCGGCCTCGAGCGCTCTCGCCAGGATCTCGGGCCGGGTGATGAGCGATCCGCCGGCGCCGAGCGAGGCACGCGACAGCTCCTCGGTGGCGACGACCATCGCGATGTAGTCGGATTCTCCGCCGCTCGCGAACCCGCCGTACTCCTCGCCGATCGACAGCCCGAACGCGCCCATCTCGGCGAGCCCGGAGATGATCTCCTCGGGGATGTCGGCGTTGTGGCGGTGGATGTGCTCGGCGATCGGGGCGATCTTGTCCTCGGCGAAGCGCCGGAACGTGTCCTGGACCATCTCGAAGTCCTCCGCCAGGCCGCGGGGTCCGTCGGTGTCCGCGAGCGCAGCGAGGAAGGTGGGGGAGCGGTACGCAGCGACGAACG
>JAFDWA010000564.1 GCA_018268735.1 Actinomycetota bacterium
GACATGGATCGGACTGGCCGGATGAACGCCGGTGTCCCGATGCCGTGTCCCGCGCGCTTGTCCGCGACGCACCGGCGGACCGCAGCAGCGAGATCGTCGTCGGTGCCCCCTGATCGCAGCACTGCACGGAGGTCGACCTCATCCACCGAGAACAGGCAGTTGCGGAGCTGCCCCTCTGCGGTGAGTCGGATGCGGTCGCAGGTCCCGCAGAACGGCGCGGTGACGCTCGGGATGATGCCGATCTCCGAGCCCGGTGCACCGTCGGCCCGACGGTCGCGGTAGCGGTACCGCTCAGCCGGCGCCCCACCTCTCGGGACCGCTTCGAGCGGATGCACCGGATCGATCGCGGCGAGCACCTGCTGGCGCCCCACGACGTCGCCACCGTCCCAGCGACCGTCGGCATCGAGCGGCATGTACTCGATGAAGCGCACGATGACGCCCCGCTCACGACCGAACCGCGCGAGCTCCAGGATCTCGCTGTCGTTGACCCCGGCGATGAGCACCACGTTGACCTTGACGGGATCGAGACCGGCGTCGACGGCCGCATCGATGCCGGCCAGCACCCGATCCAGACCGTCACGGCGGGTCAGCGTGCGGAACACCTCGGGCCGGAGCGAGTCGAGCGAGACGTTCACCCGACGCAGGCCGGCGGCCCGCAGCTGCGCCGCGAGCCTCCCCAGGGACATGCCGTTGGTCGTCATCGAGAGATCCGCACCGAGCGGCGCGAGCCGCTCGACGAGCGCAGGAAGGTCGGCGCGCACGGTCGGCTCTCCCCCGGTGAGGCGGATCGACCGGACGCCGAACCGCTCGACGGCCACCCGTGCGATCCGTCCGATCTCCTCGAAGCTCAGGAGGTCCGAGCGAGGCAGCCACGGCAGCCCGTCCTCCGGCATGCAGTAGGTGCAGCGGAGATCGCACCGGTCGGTGATCGAGATCCGCAGGTCGCGGTGGACCCGGCCGAAGCCGTCGACGAGCGCCTCGACCGACTCGCACCCGGACGCGTCCGGTGCGTGCTGCACGCTGCCGGCACCCACGCCGGCATCGTACGGCGCTTCGGCGACGCCGCGGTAGCCGATGTCAGCCGTCGAGCAGCACCACGTCGACGGTGCCACCCGCCGCCACCCCGTCGCCGTCGGCGAGCACGGCCAGGCCGTCGGCACCTGCGAAGCCGGTCATGATGTGGGAGCCCTGAGCGCCGGCCGAGCGGACCCCGAAGGCGAGCGAGCTGTCCTGTTCGAGCCGGACGCGCACGAAGTGGGTCTTGCCGTCGGGGCGTCGCCGCAGGTCCTCGAGTGCAGTTGCACCAACCCGACGGCGATGGATGACCCGACGACCGGCGCCGTGCAGCAGCGCCGGTCGGGCGAGCACCTCGAAGCTGACGAGCGAGCTGACCGGGTTGCCCGGCAGGCCGAACACCGGGGTGCCGTCGACGAGGCCGAACGCGAAGGGCTTCGCCGGCTTGATCGCGATCTGCATCCAGCGCATC
>JAFDWA010000565.1 GCA_018268735.1 Actinomycetota bacterium
GGACGTCGCCACCGCCTGCACCCGCGACGAGGACGGCCGCACCGGCGTCGCCGCCCTGCTGCTCGTCGGAAGATCCTGCCGGACCGGTTCGGACGTCACCTGCGGTGACGAGGACGCCTGGGTCGACCGATCGCAGCGCTGCACGCAGCGTCGCTGCAGCGCCACGCAGACCCGGGCCGGCGTCGGCGGCGAGGACGTCGCCGTCGAGCCGGAGCGCAGCATGGACGATGGGGGCAGCGGTCTTCTCCGAATAGGGACCGCTGGTCGACGCGAACCACAGCTGCTCCACGGGAACATCCGCTGATCGCATCACGCGACGTCCCGCCTCGACAGCCATCGTCACGGCGTCCTCGTCGTAGGACGCAACGGTCCTCGTGCCCTTCCCCGCAGAGGACCCCAGCACCTCGGCGATCGCCGATCGCTGCAGCCGCCAGTGCGGGAGGTAGGCGGCGACGGCGGCGATGCCGCGACCAGCGACATCGCTCATCGAGACGGCGGGAGCAGACGGATCAGCCATGGTGCTCCGAGCGTACCGACACCTGACGCCCCGTCAGAAGTCGTGCTCGACGCCGCTCCCCGACTCCTCGGACACCGTCGAAGCGGCGGGAACCGTTGACATGGCGCCGCCGCGCCGAACAGCATCAGGGCATGCACCCTCGCTCCGAGCCCCAGACGGACCAGCCGACGCTCGGACGCCGCGCTCGCAACCGTGCTGCTCGGCAGGACCAGCTGCTGGCAGCAGCGAGCGACATCGTCGAGGAGGCGGGCCTGGACGGCCTCACGATGCAGGGCGTCGCCGACCGCGTCGACTGCGCTGTCGGAACCATCTACACCTACTTCTCCTCCAAGTCTGCGTTGATCGCCGCGTTGCAGACCGCTGCGGTGCAGCGGCTGCTCGCGACCTATCACCTCGCTGCGGAGAACTGGGACAGGTGGTTCGAGGACGCCGGCGCCGCCGACGAAGCGGTCGAGGCGCTCGTCCGGGTCCTCGCCTACGGTCAGCTCTTCGTCGCTGCCCCCGAGCTGCACCCCCGTGAGTACGAGCTGCTGCAGCTCGCCATCAACTCGCCGGAGCGGATGGTGAGCTCCGACGACGTCCACGCCATCACGCCGCACGCGCTTGCGCTCCTCGCCGAGGGACTCGTGCTCGTCAACGCGGCCGTCGGCGCCGGCGCGTTGTCGGCACCGGACACCTCACGGGAGGACGACGGGTTGCGCCGGCTGCTGCGCTGGATCGGCGCGCTCGACGGAGCGCTCCTCGTCGCGAACGCGAACGTGACCGCGATACCCGCCGCGGAGGTTGCCTCCTTCGAGCCGCGCCGCCTCGCGCAGCTGGTCACCGAGGACCTGCTGCTCGCCTGGGGCGCCCCGCCGAACATCCTCCGCGCGGCCCGGGACCAGCTCGACCGGATGCGCCGGGCGGGGGCGTTGATCCCGACGCTCAGCACCAGCGGCTGAGCAGGCTGATGTGGGCCGGTCCGGGGCG
>JAFDWA010000566.1 GCA_018268735.1 Actinomycetota bacterium
GGCCTACATGCTGGCGTCGTGGCGCAAGGGCGACGTCCGCTCCAACGAGGCCGGACTCAAGTACTTCCTCATGGGAGTGTTCGCGTCCGCCGTGCTGCTCTACGGCATGTCGCTCGTCTACGGCCTCGGCGGCTCGACGAAGCTCACCGAGATCGCCAAGGTGTTGCGTCACGCTCCGAGCGACGGCGTGCCGGTCATCACGCTCGCCCTGTTGTTCTGCGTGGTCGGCTTCGCGTTCAAGGTCTCTGCGGTGCCGTTCCACGTGTGGGCACCCGACACCTACGAAGGGGCGCCGACGCCGGTGACCACCTACCTCGCGGTGGCGTCGAAGGCGGCGGGGTTCGTCGCGCTGATCAACCTGGTGTTCTTCGCGTTCCTCCCACGGTCGAACATCATCCAGCCGCTGTTCTTCGTCCTGTCGGTCGCGTCCATGTTCGTCGGCAACCTCGCAGCGCTGCGCCAGACGAACGTCGTGCGGATGCTCGCCTACTCGGGCATCGCCCACGCAGGGTTCATGCTCGCTCCGTTCGTGGTGGCAGGGGAGAGCCTTCGGACGTCGGTCACGGCGATGGAGACCGTCGTCATCTACCTGGTCGTGTACGCCGCGATGAACCTCGGTGCGTTCGCCTGCCTCATCGCGATCGCACGCAAGACACGATCGGCGGAGCTCGACGACGTCCGCGGCATCGTGCGGACGATGCCGGGCATGGCGTGGTGCATGGTGCTGTTCCTGGCGTCGCTGATCGGCATGCCACCCCTCGGTGGCTGGTTCGCCAAGTTCGCCGTGTTCAAGGTCGTCGTGGACGCGGGCACCCCGCTCGGATGGGCGACCGCGGTGTGCATGGCGATCAACACCGCGATCGCCGCCTACTACTACCTTGCGGTCGCGCGGGCCATGGTGCTCGACGACCCGCCGGAGGGCGAGACGCTGACCGCTCCGCGCACGCCGCCGTCGCTCACCGCTGCAGTTGCGATCACGTTGGCCGCGACGCTGCTGTTCGGCTTCCTCCCCGGCCTGCTCACCAACGTCACCGACTACGGCTCGATGGCCCTCGGTCGCTGAGCTGACGCAGCGGTGGGTTCGGATCGCGGCGTCGCTTCCGGCGATGCCCGGCCGGCCGGCGCCGCCGCCGTCCTGGCGGAGCGCATCACGAGGTTCGGATCGGTCCGCTTCGACGAGTTCGTCGACGCCGCGCTCTACGACCCCGACCACGGGTTCTTCGCCTCGATGGGTGACGCCGGCCGAGGTCGCGCCGGCCGAGCGGGAGGCGACTTCATCACCAGCCCCGAGGTCGGCCCGCTGTTCGGCGCCGTGCTGGCCCGCTGGATCGACGCCCGCTGGGAGGAGCTCGACCGACCCGACCCGTTCGTGGTGATCGAGGCCGGCGCCGGGCGCGGGACCCTCGCCCTGTCGGTGCTGGCAGCGGAGCCGGTGTGCGCGCCGGCGCTGCGCTACGTGCTGGTCGAGCACTCCGCCGAGCTGCG
>JAFDWA010000567.1 GCA_018268735.1 Actinomycetota bacterium
AGCGTTGCGTCGAGATCGACACGATGCGGCAGCCCGCCGCGTGAGTGGACGTCGGTGTCAGGCGTCGACGAGGACGCCCGGGTTGAGGATCCCAGCGGGGTCGAGCGCCCGCTTCGCCTCGACGAGCGCCGACGCGAACGGCTGAGGTCGTTGGCGGTCGTAGCCGGGACGGTGATCCCGTCCGACCGCGTGGTGGTGGGTCACCGTCGCCCGATGGGAGACGAGGACCTCCATCGCCGCGGCCTTGACCTCGTCCCACATCGCGAGCTCGCTGCCACGCCGGGCGGCCGCGATCACCGTGAAGTACGGGGCGGCACCATCGGGGTAGGCGTGGGTGAGCCGCCACGTGATGAGGCCGTCGGCACCGGTGATGCGAGCGATTGCGTCGCCGACCTCGTCGCGCACGTCCTCGATCAGCGCGCCGATGCGGTCCCATGTGGTGGCCGTCTCGAAGGTCTCGACGAGGGCGCTCATCCGGGCAAGACCGTCGCGGCGGTACGGCATCCGCAGGAAGGCTGAGCGCCACGCGTCAGCAGCGGCGTCGCGATCCCCAGCGACACCACGACCTCCGACAGGACCGGCGCTGCCGCGCTCGCCAGGGGACGGTCCTGTCACCGTCGGCGCCGCGACGTCCCCGCGATGGGATCGGGCGATGTCGGCCAGCAGGGCGATCTCGGCGTCCAGGGGGCGCCACGCTGACTCCACGCCGAGCACCAGCACCCAGCGATCACCCGCGCCTGCCCCCGACAGCGCCGCCTCACCGGGATCGAGCAGACGGCAGTTCGCCGGGTGCAGGCCGGACTGGGCGATCTCGCGCGTCGCGTCGAGCGCTGAGGTCGCGTCGGCGAAGGTCGCGGTGGTCGATCCCCGGTGCTCGGGCCGATCCTGGAGCCGGATCCACGCCTCGGTCACCACGCCGAGGATCCCCTCGGAGCCGAGGAACAGGCGGTCCGGTGACGGCCCGGCACCGGAGCCGGGGAGCCTCCAGGATTCGCTGACGCCGATGGGCGTCACGACTCGCAGCGATTCCACAAGGTCGTCGATGTGGGTGCGCAGCGTCGCGTAGTGCCCGCCGGCCCGGGTGGCGATCCACCCGCCGAGGGTGGAGAACTCGAAGCTCTGGGGAAAGTGGCGCAGCGTCAGTCCGTGGGGGCGGAGCTGGTCCTCGAGGTGGGGGCCGAGCACACCGGCCTGGACCCGAGCCGCACGGCTCGTCGGGTCGACCTCGACGACGCGGTCGAGTGCACCGAGGTCGAGCGACGCCACACCCGCGTGCCCGGCGCCGTCGCACTCGACGCCGCCGACGACCGAGGACCCACCGCCGTAGGGGACCACCGCCACGTCGGCGTCGGTCGCCCAGTCGAGCACGGCGACGACGTCCGCCTCGTCGCGGGGACGCAGCACCACGTCGGGAGCAGCACCGAGCACGCCGTGCAGTGCACGGATGACGTCGCGGTAGGCCTTGCCACGGGCGTGCGACGCCC
>JAFDWA010000568.1 GCA_018268735.1 Actinomycetota bacterium
GAGGTGCGGATCGTGCACGCCGAGGCATGCCGTCACCTGCACCGCACGCTGGGCCGCATCCGCGACCTCGGCGCGTCGCCCGCTGTCGCGCTGAACCCAGCGACGCCTGCGATCGCCGTCCGCCACGTCCTCGACCTCGTGGACGAGGTGCTGGTCATGACGGTGAACCCCGGATTCGGCGGTCAGGCCTACATCGCGGCCATGGAGTCGAAGGTCGCGGAGGTCCGGGCGATGATCGACGCGTCGGGTCGGGACGTCGACCTCGAGGTCGACGGCGGCATCGGACCGGACACCGTCGCAGGTGCCGCAGCCGCCGGAGCGAACGTGCTCGTCGCGGGCAGCGCGCTGTTCCGGGATCCCGAGGGTCAGGCGCATGCGGTGAGCGAGATCCGCTCACGAGCCGAAGCCGCCCGGGCCTGACGACGCGTGCGACCACGGCAGCCAGCTGGACCGGGCGCGGGACGACCCCGTGGCGTCCGCATGGCCGTCGGCGTGGTGACGATCTCGGTCCTGTGCTCCGGCGCCGCCTGTGGCGACGGCCGTCCGCCGTTCTGCGACGACCTGACACGCAGCGCGAGCATGTCGACGCTCTCAAAGGCACTGAGCTCCCGTGACCTCGCGAAGGCCCGGGCCGCGGCGAAGGACTTCCGGGACCTCGCCGACAGCGCACCAGAGGGGACGCGGGCCGACCTGCGCGACCTGGCCACAGCGGTCTCCGACATCGTGGACCTGATCGCGGAGGAGCGGAACACCGCGCTCGGTGCCGACCCCGGAGGGAGCCGGGGGCGCAACGACACCGCTGGGGCCGATCAGGCGCGGACCGAGCTGAACCAACGGCTCGGCGAGCTCTCGACGGTCAGCTCGCGCGTCGAGCGCTGGGCTGAGCGCAACTGCGGACTGCGCCTTTCCTGATGCGGTGACGCCCGCACCTCCCGGGATCAGACCGCGAACGCTCAGATCCCGTCGTTGGCTGCCGATGGGAGTGCGTCACGAAGAAGCCATGCTTCTGTCATCAGATCGTCATATGATGTCGGCGTTACCCACGGCTGGGGCCGTCGACATCAGTCCCTCAGCGACCCGACGAGAAGGAACTTCCCCAACATGCACCGCTCCCCCCTCCCGCTCGCATCGTCCGATCCGGCCCACGCCCGGACCGACGACGGAGCCACGCCGGCGACCTGCACCGTCGACCACGAGCATCCTGGGGGTGTCACCGGTCGACGACGCAGCCGCGTCGTCGCCCTGGGCGTGATCGCGCTGACGCTCGCCATCCTCGGGGTGTCGTGCACCAAGAACGCGCAGGCGTTCCAGTCCGTGCAACTCGCCAACACCGAACGAGCGTCGCGTGGACTCCGGGGCCTGACGATCGACGACACCCTCGTCGAGAAGGCACAGGCCTGGGCCGAGCACATGGCAGCTGCGGGCGGCATCTCCCACTCGGTGCTCACCGAAGGCGCCGGCAGCAACTGGCGGATCCTCGG
>JAFDWA010000569.1 GCA_018268735.1 Actinomycetota bacterium
GAAGACCCCGAGATCTCCGACGAGGAGCTCGATGCCCACCTCGCAGGGTGTCCCGGATGTCGTGACTTCGAATCGTCCACTCGCCGCATGCGCGTCCGTTGGGGTGCACATGACACCTCCTCGGTCCCGGACTCGTCACGAGCGGTCGTGAAGCGGATGGCTTGGGAGGATCGTCGTCGCAGCAGTGCGGCGGTCCGCTGGCTGCTCGCCGTCTCGGCGATCGCGATCATCGCCGGTGCGGTCCCGGACTTCCTGTCGAGCGATCCGCACGGACACGCGGTGCGCCACGTGGGTGCGTTCAGCCTCGCCTACGCCGCCGGCCTGCTGCTGGTGGCGTTGCGCCCGGCGCGCGCCCGCACGATGCTGCACGTCGGCGTCGTGCTCGTCGCCGCCCTCGCCGCGACGACCGCATACGACGTCGTGCGGGGCGACGTCACGCTGTTCGGCGAGTCGGCCCACCTCGTCGAGGCGGCGAGCGTTGTCCTGCTGTGGGTGCTCGCACGGCCTGCGCCGCCGGCCGAGTCCGAGGCCGTGCAGCAAGCGTCCCGGGACGGCTCCGGCCGAGGTGACGGACGTGGGTTGCGAGCAGTCGGCTAGTCGTCGGGATCCTGATAGCGGGCGACGGTGAACGCGATCATCAGAGGCACGATCGTCGCGAACACGACGATGCCGACCGTGAGCACCACGAGGGGTGCGATCGGCACGTCGTTGCGGATGAACGAGAACTCGATCATCCCCGCCTGGACCACGTAGGCGAGGAATGTCCACAGGAACACCTGAGCGAACCGCGTCCATGCGAACGGCCTGATGGTGACCACCATCACCACAGCGACGAGCTCGAGCAGCACCGCGGCGACGACCATCGCGGTGGGGACGACGAGCGATGGATCCGACGCGACCTGCGACGCGAGCAGCACGCCCGCCACGACTGCGAGCGCGAGCCCGACCATCGACACCTGGACCACCGGAGGGAACGCCCGCTCGATCGGCCGGATCGCGCCGGAGCCGTCCGGTGACGGCACCGCGCTCACTGCGTCGCCACCCGGGTCATGATGATCAGCGTCGCGATCTGCAGCACGCCGGTCACACCGGAGGTGTACACGAACCGCTTCATGAGACGGTCGATGACCTCGCCGTCGGGCCGGGGCTTCTTCATCTCGAACAGCACCGCGATGTTGGCCGGTTCGAGCAGGCCGAGGGCGATGATCGCCATGATGCCGACGACCACCATCGAGGCGACCAGCCACGTCCGGTTGACGCTGGCCGGGAAGAGGTTGCCGAGGTCCAGGGCGAGCTGGAATCCGGCGGCCAGGGTCATCATGACGACCGTCGGCATCAGCAGGACCATCTTCGGCATGAACCTGGCCGAGAACTCGGCTCTGGCCGGCAGCGACAGACGACCGAGGATCGGGCCGAGGATGAGGCCCACGTAGAGGTCCACCGCGGTCCACATCCCGCCACCTGCGACGTGGCAGAAGGT
>JAFDWA010000056.1 GCA_018268735.1 Actinomycetota bacterium
CGACGTTGACGCCGCGGATCGCGGAGACCTGCGCACGTGAGATCGGCTGCTTGTAGGCCACGATGGCGAGCGTCTCGAGTGCCGCAGCGGAGAGCCGAGCCGTCTGACCGCTCAGGATGAAGCGCTCGACGTACGGTGAGAGATCCCGGTGGCTCTGGTAGCGCCACCCACCGGCGACCCTGACGAGCTCGAAGCCGCGGCCGTCCTCGTCGTAGGAGGCGGCGAGGCCGGCGAGCAGCTCCTCCACCTGCTGCGGCGAGCGCTCCACGAGCTGGCCCAGCACCGCTGCCTCGATGGGCTGCTCGGCGACCATCAGCACGGCTTCGAGGGCGCGACGTGCCTCGTCGCTCAAGGGAGCGAGGTCCACGGGCGGGTTCACCGGCGGATCAGGCTGCGGCTCGAAGTGCGGATCCAACTGGGTGGGCTCGGACTCCTCAGCCATCGTAGGCATCCACGAGTGCGAGATCCGCAGCATCGACGGCGGCGCCGGCGACCCAGACCACCTGGATGTCACCGAAGACCTCCGGCTGCTCGAGGTCGACGAGGCCCTGCTTGAACAGCTCGAGGATCGCGAGGAAGTGGACGACGACGTCGAGACGGTCGACGAACGAGGCGGTCAGATCTCGGAACGACACTCGTCCTCGACGCGGCAGCTCGGCGCAGAGGTCCGCGACGGTGTCGAAGACGCTGACGCGGATCGGGGCCACGTGGAACAGGTCGATGGTCGCCTGCGGCCTGGGCGTCATGGCGCGCTGGAACGCGGCCAGGAGCCGCTCCGGGGTGACCCCCTCCATGAGGTCGGGCGTCAGGTCCCAGAAGCGATCGTCGGGACCGACGACACGCGGCATCGAGCGAGCGGCGTTCGCGTGCAGCGACGCGAGCATCGACGCCGCGTCCTTGAACGTCTTGCACTCGAGGAGTCGGGCCAGGAGCAGGTCGCGCTCCTCCCAGAGCGAGAGGTCTTCGTCGATGTCGACGTCGTCGTCGCCGGGGAGCAGGCGCTTGGTCTTGAGCTCGACCAGCGTGGCCGCGATCAGCAGGAACTCCGTGGCCACGTCGAGGTCGAACTGCTCCATCCGGGCGAGCTCGGTGAGGTAGGCGTCGACGATCCGCGACAGCGAGATCTCGTACAGCTCGACCTGCTCGCGCAGGATGAGGTGCAACAACAGGTCGAACGGACCTTCGAACACCGGCGTGGTGACGGCATACCCCACGGGCGACAGCCTAGAGCACATCTGGCCCTCCAAGTCACACCGGTGTGATTTGGCCGCCGACCACTGCCGAACTTGTAGCCCACAGTCGCCCCAGCGACCACCCACCTACAAGATCGCCGCCGACCCTCGAACTTGTAGCCCACAGTCACCCCAGCGACCACCCACCTACAAGATCGCCGTGAGCCCTCGAACTTGTAGCCCACAGTCACCCCAGCGACCACCCACCTACAAGTTCGACGCGAACCGGTTGAGTTCGCGACGAGAGCGCTTGTTCTACAGAACCCGTGTCGGGCTCCGCGACACCTGCCGGTACGATCGCCGCCCATGCCTCGCGTCTTCTCCGGCATCCAGCCCACCGGCGACCTGCACCTCGGCAACCTGCTGGGAGCGGTGCGCAACTGGGTCCAGGACCAGCACGTGGCCGACTCCTTCTACTGCGTCGTGGACCTGCACGCGCTGACCGTCCCGAAGGAGCCGGGGGAGGTCGGGCGGAGCTCGCTCGAGATGGCACAGACGCTCCTGGCGTGCGGCCTCGACCCCGACGTCTGCACGCTGTTCGTGCAGAGCCACGTTCGCGAGCACTCCGAGCTTGCGTGGCTGATCCAGTGCGTGACGAGCATCGGCGAGCTCCGCCGGATGACCCAGTTCAAGGACAAGGCCGACAAGCAGGACTTCGTGTCCGCCGGCCTCTTCACCTACCCGGCCCTGCAAGCTGCCGACATCCTCCTCTACGACACCGACCGGGTTCCCGTCGGCGAGGACCAACGCCAACACATCGAGCTCACCCGCGACGTCGCGGAGCGCTTCAACGCTCGCTACGGCAACACGTTCGTCATCCCGGAAGCAACCGTTCCCCGTGCCGGTGCCCGTGTCATGGACCTGCAGGTGCCGACCGACAAGATGTCGAAGTCCGCCGACTCGGACGCAGGCGTCGTCTACCTGATGGAGGACCTGGCGGCGACGGCGCGGAAGTTCAAGCGGGCCGTGACCGACTCCGACGGCGACGTGCGATTCGATCCGGCGACGAAGCCGGGCGTGTCGAACCTGCTGTCGATCCTGGGAGCGGTGACCGACCGCTCACCCGAAGACCTCGCCGACGAGTACACGCAGTACGGACCGCTCAAGTCCGACACCGCCGATGCGGTGGTCGAGGTGCTGCGGCCGATCCAGGAGCGCTTCGCCGAGCTCGTCGAGGATCCGACGGGAACCGGCGAGCTGCTGGCGATCGGAGCCGAGAAGGCCACCGCCGTGGCCTCCGACGTGTATCGCCGGGCTGTCGACCAGGTCGGTCTCCTGCCCCGGGTCTGACGATCCGGTCGAGATCCTCGGCCGGCTCCGTCAGGGTTGCTGCACCCACGTCCCGTCCACGAGCTTGTACCGAAGGACGTAGGGCTTGCTCGGTGCGCCGAACGGGTCGCCCTCGACCCATTGCTTGCCGGTGATCACGAGGGTTCCGCCGTCCATGGACAACTCCTCGACATCGCGACCGCCTTTGCCGAAGCTCTTGATCGGGTTGCCGACGACGACGACACGCCCGTCAGGGCCCGCTCGCACTGCCGCAACGGGCGTCCAGTAGGAGTTCCCTCCTCTGCTGCACGTGGGCACGACGAGCGCTTCGGCCGCTCCGTCGCCATCGACGTCGGCCTTCTGGTAGTTGGTGGGTCCAAGCGAGATGGAGATGTAGCCGGGGTCTGTGTCGCTCTTGCTGTTGCTCCAGTTGCCGGCGGAATCGAACCGGATCGATCCGGAGTCCGAGTCGCAGATCGACGACGGGAAGGACGCTTCGAGTTCATCGAAGGTCGGCGCCCGGAACGCGGGAGCGGTCGTCGTAGGCACCGTCGTCGTCGTGGACTCCTGGTGGCCCGGCCGGACGATCGGTGCGGTCAGCATCCACATCGTGTTGACCTGATGGCTTCCGATCGGCGGGGTGACGTCGGCTCCGGTCGAGACGTCGAAGATGCCCCAGATCGTCTTCTTGGTGTCATTGTCATATCTGCCAACGGAGAGCCGTCCAGCAACCAACTGCCCGACTTCTGGGGTGCTTCCTGAAGACTGGACGCCTGCAAGTGCCGCTCCCGAACCCCGCTGACCGCTGATCGGATCCACCCAGACCGTGGAGAGCGGACCACCCTCCGACTTCGGTGGATCGAACCCGACGATCCGACCCTGATCGTCGAGTCCACCGACCACCGGACAGGTTGGGCTACCGCCTCCGTCATCTTGGTATTCGGTCCTGCACGTGGTGTCGATCGGTGTCATTCCCGTACCGAAGAGGATCCAGCCATTGTTGACCTCTTCGACGAACTCCAACCCGAGTCGATCAGATGCGAACGACACCGAGTTGATGCCAGCCCCCATGGCGAATGCCTGCGCCTTGAGTGTCGTCTCGGTACCGCTGTCGAGGTCCCGTGCGACCGCGGGAGGGCCAGTTCCAACGGTCGGTGCACGGTCCCGATCATGATGACCGGTGCTGTTGACCGAGACCGACCGTTGGAGACCACAAATTGCCAGGCACGCCCTTGGCGTAGCCGAGATACTCGGTCAGGTCGGCCCGCAGGCCCCGTTCCAGGACGGCCTTGATCATCGCCGGCAGGAACCCACCCTCGCCGGCCAACTGCACCTCACCGGCATCCACGCGAACCATCAGCCCGTCGAGCAGCCGGCCTCAACCAGCTCATCAACCGCAGCCTGCTCCGCAGACCGCATCTCGTTTGTCTCTGCGGTCATGGGCATGTCACTACTCCACTGGATGAGGAACTCTCACACAGACCATCTGACACGCCCTCAGAGCCGGCCGTCGTCGGCGAGCTGCAGCAGTCGTCCCACCTCGATGGGGATCGTCCAGGACTCCTCGGGCTCGTGGTGTTCGGCTGCCCAGGCGACGACCCGATCGTCGGATCCGGCCATGCGCAACACGTCGGCACCCAGCTCCGGGTACTGCAGGTACAGGCCGACCTTCCGGGTGAACCCACGTGTGTCGGCCCAGGACGCCGCCATGTCATGTCCGCCGATCCACCCCGACAGCGTCGCAACCGAACGTCCGTAGGTGCCGAGTCCGGCAACGGACTTGCCCACGTCGTGGAGCAGGCCGGCGGCCAGGATCCAACGGGCACCGGGGTCGTCCTCGGACAGGTCGACGCGTTCGAGGTTGCGGGCGACGGCTCGGGTGACGCCGATCGCATGGCGGCGGTCCGCTGCCGACATCTTGCGGAACGCGGTGATCTCCCGCTCGTCGAGGAACTGCTCGGCCCACCGCTCGTCGTCCGGCGACGGGGCGCTGGCAAGCAGCGAGCCGAGGAACCGCTCTGCTCTGTGCAACGGGCGCAGGCGGTGGGCGGAGGTGTCCTCGACGCTCATCGACGTGCTGCGGCACTGCCCATGGCACGAGGGTGGGCGTCGAGGTATGCCTGAACGAGCCGTTCCGTCGCGACCCGCGTGTAGATCTGAGTGGTGCTGACCGATGCGTGGCCGAGGAGCTCCTGGACCGTGCGGATGTCGGCGCCGTGATCGAGCAGGTGCGTCGCACACGAGTGCCGCAGGACATGCGGGCTGATCTCCCCACGTACACCGCCGGCACGTGCCCATCGCCGGATGACGTCCCAGACCGCCTGGCGACCGATGCGCCGACCGCGTGCGCCCAGGAACACGGCGTCAGCAGCATCGCGGTCGGCGGGACGGGCCCCGAGCAGCACCGGACGCCCCCGATCGAGGTAGTCCCGCATGGCCTCGACCGCGGGACCGCCGACGGGCACCATGCGCTCCTTCGAGCGCTTGCCGAGCACCCGTGCGAACGACACGTCGAGATCGAGGTCGCCGAAGCCGAGGCCGCACGCCTCCGAGACCCTGATCCCGCTCGAGTAGAGCAGCTCGAGCAGCGCCCGATCCCGGATCGCCGCTGCATCGGCTCGAACGTCACCTGTCGGCTGGTGCACCGCAACGGCGACGGCATCGAGCACGGCGACCACATCGGACTCAGCGAGCGCCTTCGGCAGCGCCGAGGGCTTCCGCGGCATCTCGATCTCGACGGTCGGATCACACGGTGCCAGACCCTCGGCAGCCAGGAAGCGATGCAGGTTGCGCACCGTGCCGAGCATCCGGATCACCGACGACGGAGCAAGACCGGATGTCCGGAGGCACACGGCATAGGCCTCCACGTCGGCGGATGCGACCTCGTCGAGCTCGACGCCGAGGCCACCCAGGAACTCGCCGTAGCGCCGAAGGTCACGACGGTACGCATCCGCAGTCAGCTTCGAGCGACCACGTTCGACCGCCAGATAGGTCAGGAACGGCTGCGCTGCTTCGGGGACGCCGTCGGAGAGCAGCCGCGGGCCGGTCATCGTCCGAGCGGCGCGGACGCAGCGACGTCCAGGTGACGCAATGCCATGAGGAGGCCGATCACGGTCTTGGCATCGGTGATCTCTCCTCGCGCCATCATCACCGGCACGTCGACGAGAGGCACCCGGAGCACCTCCATGTGCTCCTCCTCGATCCCCTGGAGGTCGCGGTCGGTGGAGCGCAGCCCACGTGCGAGGAACACGTGGCTCTCCTCGTCGCAGAACCCCACAGAGTTGTGGAACGTGGCGAGAGGGACCATCTCGTCGGCCAGGAGTCCAACCTCCTCGACCAGCTCGCGGCGCGCAGTCGCCTCAGCCGGCTCGCCTTCGACGTCGCGCTTGCCGGCCGGGATCTCGATGACGAACCGGCCGAGCGGTGCACGGAACTGCCGGACGAGCACCACGGCTCCGTCGTCGTGGACCGCCACGACCGACACCGCGCCCGGATGTCTGATGACCTCACGCTGGAACTCACGCCCGTCCGGCGCACGGAACGTCGACCGGAACATCGACACGACGTGGCCCGCTGCGAGGAGCTCGTCGCCGAGGTGGGTGAACCCACCGGCAGCGCTCACCGTTGGTGGACCGACTCGTGTCGAGGGTGTCGTCCGATGCCGTGAGCGCCGCCGGGGGATCCGTCCTCGATGCCGATGAGCTGCGGGTTGCGACCCTCGGCCCGATCGAGCGACGCGGCGATGAACCCGTCGAACAGCGGGGCCGGGCGGGTCGGACGGCTCCTGAACTCTGGGTGCGCCTGCGTGCCGATCCAGAAGGGATGGCCCTCGAGCTCGATGAACTCGACCAGTCGGCCGTCGGGCGACGTCCCGGAGCATCGGAACTCGGTGTCCTCGAACCGCCGCCGGTACACAGGATTGAACTCGTAGCGGTGGCGATGGCGCTCCGAGACGACCTCCTTGCCGTACAGCCCGGCCACCTGCGACCCGGCGTCGAGCTGGGCGATGTAGGCACCGAGGCGCATGGTGCCGCCCTTGTCGGACACGCCCCGCTGGCTGTCCATGAGGTCGATCACCGGATGGGGCGTCTGGGGGTCGAACTCGGTGGAGCTCGCTCCCGTGAGCCCGAGTGCGTTGCGCGCGTACTCGATGGTCATCACCTGCATCCCCAGGCAGAGGCCGAGGCAGGGAAGGCCGTGCTCCCGGGCGTAGCCGGCTGCAGCGACCTTGCCTTCGACGCCGCGCTCGCCGAACCCGCCGGGTATGACGATGCCGTCCAGGTCGCGGAGCTTGTCGTCCGCGAGCAGCCCTTCGACGTCCTCGGCCTGGATCCAGTCGATCTGCACATCGGCGCCGTGGAGGAACCCGGCGTGCTTGAGCGCCTCGACGACCGAGAGATAGGCGTCTGGCAGGCTCACGTACTTGCCGATGATCCCGATCCGCGTCGGAGCGGTCGCCTCCCCCACGCTCCGGACCAACCGCTCCCACTCGCCGAGGTCCGGTTCGACCTCGGGCAGGCCGAGGATCTCGCCGACGACGCCGTCGAGCCCCTCCTCGTGCAGGACGAGCGGGATGTCGTAGAGGCTTGCGGCATCCGCCGCGTTGACGACAGCGGCCACCGGGACGTCGCACAGCGCTGAGATCTTCCGCTTGAGGTCGCCGGAGATCGCCTCCTCGGACCGACAGACGATGGCGTCGGGCTGGATGCCCCGGCTGCGCAGCTCGGTCACCGAGTGCTGGGTGGGCTTGGTCTTCTGCTCACCGGAGGGGCCGATGAACGGCACGAGCGTCACGTGCACGTAGCAGACGTTCTGACGACCGACGTCCAACCGGATCTGTCGGATCGCCTCCAGGAACGGCAGGATCTCGATGTCGCCGACGGTGCCGCCGATCTCGGTGATGACGACATCGGTGCCGTCGACGGCGAGACGCGCGATGCGTCGCTTGATCTCGTCGGTGATGTGGGGGATCACCTGGACCGTCTTGCCGAGGTACTCCCCACGTCGCTCGGCGGCGAGGACGGCCTGGTAGATCGATCCGGTCGTGGCGTTGGAGTCCCTCGTGAGCTCTTCGTCGATGAACCGCTCGTAGTGGCCGAGGTCGAGGTCCGTCTCGCCACCGTCCTTGGTCACGAAGACCTCGCCGTGCTCGAACGGGTTCATCGTGCCGGGATCGACGTTGATGTACGGGTCGAGCTTCTGCATCGTGACCCGCAGCCCTCTCGCCTTGAGCAGCCGGCCGAGGGACGATGCGGTGAGGCCCTTGCCGAGACTGGACGCGACGCCACCGGTCACGAAGATGTGCTTGGCCACGACAGCTCCTCGCTCGTTTCGTGGAGGCTACCGCAGCCAGCACCGGCACCCCGCGGAGCCCCGACGGGCGAAGCACGGGACCGATGCCGTTCGCGGAGCGACGACACCGGCAGCGCATCGCTACGCTGCCACGATGCCCGGCCGCCCTCCATCCTGTCGGCCCCCGGGCGTCCGTGCGCTCCTCGTCGTCGTGAGCGTCGTCGCCCTGGCAGCAACGGCATGCTCGTCGAACTCGCGGCGTGACGCTGCCGCACCTGGGGATGCATCGACGACATCGCCGCCGCCGGCCGCATCGACCGTCGATGCTGTCCTGGCCCTCCGACGGCCGATCGTCCTCGCACATGCCGGCGGTGACGACATCCACCCTCACGACACCCCGTTCGGCTTCGATCGCTCGGCCGCGATGGGCGTCGACGTGCTCGACATGGACGTGCAGATGTCACGGGACGGCGTCCTCGTGGTCCAGCACGACGACACCGTCGACCGCACGACGAACGGCACAGGGAAGGTCGCCTCCATGACCTACCGGGAGCT
>JAFDWA010000570.1 GCA_018268735.1 Actinomycetota bacterium
CAGCGCCGGTGCCTCGAGCGGATCCGGACGTTGCATCGCGAGGGTGCCGCGATCGTGTTCGTGTCGCACAACCCCTGGTTGACGACGCAGATCTGCGACCGGGCGGTCCTCCTCGAGGACGGTGTCGTGACCGCCGACGGCGATGCCGTCTCGGTGGTCGAGCGCTACATCGGGGAGGGCACGGTCCTGGACACGGAGAAGGATGCCGCCTTCTCCGTCCTCCCGCTGATCGACGAGGTGCCGGGAGACAGCCCGGTGCGGATCTCGGAGCTCGCCTTGGATCCCGTCGCGATCGAGCCGCATGGCCGCATCCGCTTCCGGTTCCGGATCGAGGTGGAACGTCCCGTCGAGGCTCAACTGGTCATGTCGCTGTACACGCTGGGACGGGCAGTGTTCGCAGATCCGGCGATCGGCCCGAGCGAGGTGTTCTCCACGGCGGGGTCCTACGAGATCAGCGGTCTCACGGACCGTCTCCCGTTCTCCCCCGGGGGGTACAAGCTGCGGGTCGCAGCGATCCCTGCGGTGGATCCCGAGGACCTGTTCCAGGAATACCTCGGCGCCTACGACGCAGCGACAGTGCCGTTCAAGGTCCTCGGCGACCTCGGCAGCCGTCCGGGGCTCCAGTGGCACACCGAGTGGTTCGTCGACGACGTCGGTCCAGTGACGGCACGGACGAGTCGCGATGGCGTGGCCTCGGGCGCGTCCTGCGGTGAGCACCCCGTCGCCGGGTGACGTCGGGACTCGGTCAGATCATCGCCGTCGCATCGTGCGCTCGACCACGTCGAGCAGCGCCGGACCGGCGGTGTCGATCGTCAGGTGCTCGAGTGCGAACGTCCGGCCCCGCTGCCCCATGTGACGACGGAGCTCCGGGTCGTCCGCGAGCTCGATCAGCGTTGAGGCTGCCTGGTCGACGTCCGGGAACGGGACCACGCGGCCGCATCCCGCCTGCTCGACCAGCTCGACTGCTCCGCCGTTGTCGAACGTGGTGATCGGTCGGGCGAGCGCTGCCGCTTCCACGCAGACCAGCGGGAAGGCGTCCTCCCTCGCTGGGAGCAGGAACACATCGGCGGCAGCGACCCAGGCAAGAGAGTCCGGTCGATGGTCGAGGAACTGCACGACGTCGTCGAGCCCCGCATCGTGGACGAGCTCGAGGAGCCCGCCCACGTCGCTGCCACCGACCCAGACGAACTGCCAGGGCACGTCGGGCCGCAACAGGGCCGCGGCGCGCGCGATCCGCACGAACAGCTCGGGCGCCTTGCGCCAGTGCCGCACGCCGGAGCTCACGACGACGAACGCCCGCTCGTCGAGGCCGAGCGAGCGGCGCTCTGCCGACAGCGACTCGACATCGGGAGGGACGAAACCCCAGTGGCGTTCCACCCGCGACGGGTCGATCGGGAAGCGACCGAGCAGCTCACGTGTCACGACGTCGGCGACGGTGACGTAGCGGTCGGCGCCGGCGACATGAGCGAGTG
>JAFDWA010000571.1 GCA_018268735.1 Actinomycetota bacterium
GACGCGGCGGTGGCGAAGATCCACGAGCTCGCCGCTGAGGTCGACTCCAAGGACCAGATCGCCCAGGTGGCGTCCATCTCCGCGGCGGACTCCGAGATCGGCGAGCTGATCTCCGAGGCCATCGACAAGGTCGGCAAGGACGGCGTCATCACCGTCGAGGAGAGCCAGACCTTCGGCATGGGCCTCGAGTTCACCGAGGGCATGCGCTTCGACAAGGGCTACATCTCGCCGTACATGGTGACCGACACCGAGCGCATGGAAGCGGTCCTCGACAACCCGTACGTGCTGTTCGTGTCCTCCAAGATCTCCAACGTCCGCGACCTCGTGCCCGTGCTCGAGAAGGTCATGCAGGCGGGCAAGCCGCTCGTCATCATCGCCGAGGACGTCGAGGGCGAGGCGCTCGCGACGCTGGTCGTCAACAAGATCCGCGGCACATTCAACTCCGTGGCCGTCAAGGCTCCGGGCTTCGGCGAGCGTCGCAAGGCGATGCTGCAGGACATGGCGATCCTCACCGCCGGCCAGGTCGTCTCCGAGGAGGTCGGCCTCAAGCTCGACTCGATCGACCTCAGCCTGCTCGGCACCGCCGACAAGGTCGTCGTCACCAAGGACGAGACCACGATCGTCAACGGTGGCGGCGCCAAGGAGGACCTCGAGGGTCGCATCGCCCAGATCAAGGCAGAGATCGAGAACACCGATTCGGACTACGACCGCGAGAAGCTCCAGGAGCGCCTCGCCAAGCTGTCCGGCGGCGTTGCGGTCCTCAAGGTCGGGGCTGCGACCGAGGTGGAGCTCAAGGAGAAGAAGCACCGCATCGAGGACGCCGTGTCCACGACGAAGGCGGCCATCGAGGAGGGCGTCGTCGCAGGTGGCGGCGTCACCCTGCTCCGGGCGCAGTCGGCGGTCGACGACCTCATCGCCAAGCTCGAGGGCGACGAGGCCACCGGCGCCACGATCATCTCCCGTTCACTCGAGGGCCCGATCAAGCAGATCGCCGAGAACGCCGGCCTCGAGGGCGGCGTCGTCGTCGAGCGGGTGCGGTCGCTGCCGAAGGCGTCGGAGGGCCTCAACGCTGCGACCGGCGAGTACGAGGACCTGGTCGCCGCCGGCATCATCGACGCTGCCAAGGTGACCCGCTCCGCGCTGCAGAACGCGGCGTCGATCGCTGCGCTGTTCCTCACGACGGAGGCCGTCGTCGCCGACGCGCCGGAGAAGGCCGCCGGCGGCGGCGCTCCCGACATGGGCGGCATGGACTTCTGATCAGCAGGTTCTGATCGGAGACGGATCCGGGCTGCGGCCCGGGAGCACCGTCGGGTGCGACGAGGGCGGCCTTGCGGGTCGCCCTCGTCGCGTCCACGGGGTCGATGGGGCCGAGGGCGGTTCGGGTTGTTGTAGGTGGTGGTTGCTCGGGTGACGTGTGGGCTACAAGTTCGAGGGCGGCTGGGGTTCTTGTAGGTGGTGGTCGCTCGGGT
>JAFDWA010000572.1 GCA_018268735.1 Actinomycetota bacterium
GTTCGGTGCGATCCTCGCGGTGCTCGGCCTGTTCTGGAAGCGGTTCCGGTCCATGGTGCTCGGGTTGTTCGGCCGTGACGACGTCGGACGGCACCTGCTGATCGTGCTGGTCATCGCCTTCCTCCCGTCGGCGATCCTCGGTGCGCTGTTCGACTCGTCGATCGAGAAGGCGCTGTTCGGTCCGTGGCCGGTCGTCATCTCCTGGATCATCGGCGGTGTCGTGATCCTCGTGGTGCAGCGCAGCGGATGGATCCCTGATCGCTCCGAGCAGACGGTGAGCGCATCCGACCCGTTGCTGGCGATCACCTACCGGCACGCGCTCATCATCGGACTCGCCCAGTGCCTGGCGTTGTGGCCGGGCACGAGCCGGTCGCTGACCACGATCCTCGCCGCGCTGCTCATCGGGGTCGCCATGCCCGCTGCGGTCGAGTTCAGCTTCCTGCTCGGATTCGGAACCCTGACCGCGGCGACGGTGTACAAGCTGGCCAAGGACGGTGGCACCGTCGTCGAGAACTTCGGAGTGGTCGACCCCCTGATCGGCGTGCTCTTCGCGTTCGTGTCAGCGGTGCTCGCGATCCGGTGGCTGGTGACCTACCTGCAGCGCCACGACCTCACGATCTTCGCCTGGTACCGGTTCGCGGTCGCGGCGATCGCCATCGGCCTGCTCGCGGGCGGTGTGATCTGACCCGGCGGGTGACCCTCAGCTCGTGACGCCGTCGACGTCGACCGCGGCTCCGGCGAACTGGGCGTTGTACAGCCGGGCGTACGCGCCGTCCGCTGCGAGCAGGCTGTCGTGGTCGCCCTGTTCGACGATGTGGCCGTGCTCCATCACCAGGATCGTGTCGGCGTCGCGGATCGTCGAGAGGCGGTGCGCGATCACGAAGCTGGTGCGGTTGCTGCGCAGCGCCGCCATCGCGTGCTGGATGAGGACCTCGGTCCGTGTGTCGACCGAGCTCGTCGCCTCGTCGAGGATCAGGATCGTCGGATCGGCGAGGAACGCCCGGGCGATCGTGAGCAGCTGCTTCTCGCCGGCGGACACCGTGCCGCCCTCGTCGTCGATCACCGTGTCGTAGCCGTCGGGCAGCGAGTGCACGAAGCGGTCGACGTAGGTGGCTCGGGCTGCCTCGAGGATCTGGTCCTCGGTCGCGGTGAGCTTCCCGTACGCGATGTTCTCCCGGATCGTCCCCCCGAACAGCCACGTGTCCTGCAGCACCATGCCGATGTGCGCACGGAGGTCCTGGCGCCGGATGCTCGAGGTGTCGACCCCGTCGAGCAGGATCGCCCCGGAATCGATGTCGTAGAAGCGCATGATCAGGTTGACGAGCGTCGTCTTGCCCGCTCCCGTCGGTCCGACGATCGCGACGGTCTCACCGGGTTCGGCGACGAGGGAGAGCCCCTCGATCAGCGGCTTGTCGGGGCTGTAGGAGAACTCGACGTCACGGAACTCGACGCGCCCACGGACCTCCA
>JAFDWA010000573.1 GCA_018268735.1 Actinomycetota bacterium
GCCGATCCCGCGGCGACGTTCGGTGAGCCACTCGGTGCGGGTCATGTCAGACGTGTCCGCGACTACTACAGCGGACGGGAACGGGGAGAGGATCGTGTCCATCAGCCGGCCCTCCCGTCACGGTGTGAGGGGTGACGGTGCTGCATACGGCGCCAAGCGAGGTCGTCGCGTTCGTGTGGCAGGGTGAACGGTCGGTGACCGCGGATGGTGTTGCGGGCAGCGTCGACCGCGACCGCAGCGAACAGGGTGGCGCAGGCGGCCAGGATGACGGTGCCTGCCACGACAGCGAGGACCCTGCAGATCGTGACGAGGACGTTCATCACGCCACCTCCTGCTCGATGCCAGCGAAGATCGACTCGGGGCAGCGGCGCGCCATGACGGGCACGTCACGGGCGGGGATGTGGTCGACTGCGCCGGTCGGGACCATCTCGCAGGTGAGCGCAGCCGGGACCTGAGCGGTGAGTCGCACGTTCACGTAGACGGTGTCGCTGATCGACAGCGAGACGCCGTAGTACGAGTCGTCGGCGAACTTGGTGACCGGCCCGTCGTGACCCATGCGGCGGGCGACACGCTGGATGAGTCGGATGTGTGTGCGGAGCCACTCCAACGCACAGGTGCGACGCACGTCGTCGGACAGTCCCCGGACGTGTGTCGGCTCGTGGTAGGTCCAGAGTCCGATGCTGCACGGGTTGAAGTCGTCGCAGTCGGCGACCTCGCTGTAGGTCTGCTCGATCGCGGTGATGATCTGCGCGTGGAACGCGAGTCGTTGCCGTGCGATGTCGACGGAGGTCACCTCCTCGTGCGGGTTGGTGGTGTCGATCGTGGTGGTCATATGGGATGCTCCTTGTCTGGTTGGCGCCCACCCCGCTCGGTGCAGAGTTGTGGGGTGGGCGCCGCTGGTTGTGGGTGTGAGGTTCGGTGTCCCGGCCCACCCACGTGGGGTGGGTTGTCAGCGGGATGGGGATGCTGTGGTCCGGGACACCGGTTCGATGCCGCCACCCCCGGGAGAAGGAAGAGGGGCGGGGGGGCGGCACCGGACGGGAACCCCGGGCGGGGTTGGTGTTGGTCAGGACACCTCTCGGAGCGGTGAGGGAGTCGAGGCGAGTTCGAGGACGGTGGCGGGTGCGGGAAGTCCGTGGACCCACCAGCCAGGGATCCGGACACCGCGGTTCCCGCCGACGTTGAACGTTGGGATGCGGCCTGAAGCGATTTCGGTGCGCAGCGTGACGGGGTGGCAGCCGAGCGTTTCGGCTGCGTCGGGGACGGTGTACGCGGCGGGGATCGCGAGGTGTGGTTGTGTGAGCGCAGCTCGGAGCGAGTCGGTGACGACATCGCGGACCGCGGCAGCGATCTCTGATTCGATGCTCATGACGGCACCTCGGCGAGGAGTTCCGTCGGGATGCAGCCGGGGTGGTAGTGGAAGCGGGAGTGTCCGCCGTCATGCCAGGTGCGGACGACGACGTA
>JAFDWA010000574.1 GCA_018268735.1 Actinomycetota bacterium
GAGGTGGTCCATGACCTCACGGCACACCAGGAACGTGCCGGTCAGGTTGACCGACAGGATCCGGTTCCAGTCGTCGAGCGTGGTGCGGCGCAGGTCCTCGAACTGGAGGATCCCGGCGACGTTCACCGCGACGTCCAGCCTGCCGTGCTGCTGCACCGCCGAGTGGACGAGCTCCGCGACGGCGGCCTCGTCGGAGACGTCGGCAACCACCGACAACACGTCGGACCCGGCTGCCCGGCAGGTGGCCGTCGTCTCAGCGAGCCCCTCCGCGTTGACGTCGGACAGCGTCAGCGCGGCACCTTCGGCGGCCAGCCGCTCGGCTGTTGCACGGCCGATGCCCGATGCCGCCCCGGTGACGAGGACGACCTTGTCGGCGAACCGATCCACTGCGAGCTCCTTTCGGCGGCCGCCGCGGGCCCCGATGCCGACCGACGGTCGCACCCGTCGACGTGACGGGTCCTCGGATCATAGGAGCCACATGTCCGGTCCGGAACCGGAGATCAGTCCCGCCCGCGGAACCACTCGATCGTGGAGCGGGTCCCCGCGGCGAGATCGGTGAACGGCTCCCAGCCGAGGTGGATCTTCGCCCGGGTTGCATCGAGGCACGAGCGCTGCAGCTCGCCCGCACGAGCAGGTGCATGCTGAGCGGACCGGTCGACTCCGGCGCCCTCCGCCATCGTCGCGTACAGGTCGAGCACCGAGGTCTCCACTCCTGTGCCGATGTTGCACAGCAGGCCGCTGCCGCGCTCGGCAGCGCGGACGAACGCGTCCACGACGTCGTCGACGAACACGTAGTCACGGGTCTGGGAGCCGTCGCCGTAGATCGTGCACTGCGCCTGGTCGAGGAGTCGACCGGCGAAGATGGCCACGACGCCGGCCTCGCCGTGGGGGTCCTGGCGTGGGCCGTACACGTTGGCGAGGGCGAGCGACGTGTACTCGAGTTGGTGCAGCACGCGGTAGGCATGGAGGTAGTCGGTCACGACCTTCTTGGTGATGCCGTAGGGAGCGACAGGGTGCTGTGAGTGCGATTCCGACACCGGGAGGTCGTCGGGGTCGACATCGCCGTAGATGGTTCCACCCGACGATGCGAACACGACCTTGCGCGCGCCGGCACGCCGGGCACCCTCGAGGACGTTGATCGAGCCGATGACGTTGACGCGTGCATCCAGAGCCGGGTCGGCGACCGACACGCGGACGTCGATCTGCGCGGCGAGGTGGAACACGACGTCGGGTCGGCGACGTTCGACGAGCTCCGACACGGCCGGATCGCAGATGTCCATCTGGTGGAACGTGAACTCGTGGTCCCGGTCGGCTCGGGCATCCGCGAGGTTCGCCAGGCGACCCGAGGAGAGGTTGTCGACGACGTCGACCGAGTGGCCCTCAGCGAGGAGTCGGTCGACCAGGTTGGATCCGATGAACCCGGCGCCGCCGGTCACCAATGCACGCATCGAATACCCC
>JAFDWA010000575.1 GCA_018268735.1 Actinomycetota bacterium
AGCGTTGATCGCTTCGGTCTGCTCCGCAGTGAACGTCGGTGGCGTCCCCTGGGCGGCAGCCCCCTCACCTGACCGGGTGCCTGCCTGGCCCTGGTCGCTGCCGCCCGTCTGGGAGCCCTGGCCGTCGGAAGCGGCGGCACCGTTCCCACCCGTACCACCACCGCCTGTGCCGTCGTCGGGTGCGAAGAACACGAGGCCCATGAGACCAGCGGACATGAGACGGCGAAACAGGTGCGAGTTCATCTCCAGTCCACTCTGCACACCGGGTACGCAGACCTACCGGTTCGGAGGGGCCTCGCCACGCAACACGTTGATCACATGCCCCAAGGCTGCTTCCGAGTACGGGGTGTGCTCCCGCAGGACCTTGAGCAGATCCTCGTCGGTGTACTTGTCGATGTTGTCCATGTCGATGAGGCTCAACGGCAGGATCATGGCAACAGTCCTCTCGACTCGAACAGCTTGCGGATCACTACAGCGATCGGACCGAAGTCGCCATCAGCCCACTGGTCAGGAACCCTACTCCCGCTGCCGGGCTGCATCGCCTTCAGCCCTGCCAACAGGGCGGGAGCACCAGACTCGGTAGTGACCCACTGCGAGTACGCCCGCGACCACAGTTCCTGCGGCTCAAGCAAGTAGGCGATGTGCTTGAAGTCCGCGATGTCGTCAGCAGATGCGACCCGACGGCGTATCCGACCGTCGAGCCGATCCATCTCCGTCGCAAGCTCCTGGTAGCGCCGCGACGCGTGGACCGCGTCGCGGAACTCGCCGAGCCGGGCATCCTTGACTGAGCTCCACTCGCGTGCCTTGAGGGCGGTCCAGTCCAGCCAGTGGCCGAACTCGTGGACGAAGGAGAACGCGTCACCGTCGACCGGATCCAGCGCCAGGGTCATCCGCAACGGATCGAACGCGGCGCGGTCACCTCGGGGTAGTTGTTCGGCGACGGCTGTGAACTTCGGCAGGTTCGGCGGGATCCGATGCACCTTGCTGATCGCGTCAAGTGCTGTCGTACCCACCCGCTTGGCGTGATCGTCCTCGAACGTCTTCACAGCCTTCGACGCGGGCTTCGGAAGGTCACCGGGTGGACGTCGAGCGGACCGCGACGTACCCGGAGCTGAACGCAACTCGCTGCCCGTCACCTTGGGACCGTGGCGTGACCCACCGCTCGACGGTGACCCCACGTCTGGTCCGCTGCCAGCTCGAGCCGGTGTGACCCCACTGCCACTCTTCGCACTGCGGAGCTTCTCCCGTTCCGGGAACCGTTTCCGGTCATGGTCCGCAACGAACTTCCGCATGTCAGCCTGACGTTGCTGCAACCTTGCTTTCGCCCGACCCAGCTCGGGGTCACCGAACGGTTCCGCCGCCGCGACCCGACGCTTCGCCTCACGGATACGTCGCTCCAGGCGGCGTTGCTCCTGCCGTAACCGGTCACCTTCGGGGTCAGCGGTGC
>JAFDWA010000576.1 GCA_018268735.1 Actinomycetota bacterium
CTCGTCGCATGGGCGCGGGGACGCATGGCGCGCTACAAGGCGCCGCGGCGTGTGGTCGTGGTCGAGGACCTCCCGCGCACCGGGACGCGCAAGGTGCGGCGCGAGCAGCTGCTGCCGTTGTTCGACGCGCAACCTGGATCGCTCGCTGCGGAGCCGCCGTCGGCTGCAGCGCGTCGACCGGTGCGGAGGAACGGGTCGGCTCGGTGAGCGCAGCGCCCGCGCTGTTCCTGCCGGTGCGTCTCGGCGACGATGCTCCTGGCAGCGACAGCAGCGGGTGGTCCGAGGGGGCTGGGTCGTTCGAAGGGATGGCGCCCGGTGAGCAGGTGGCGTGGTTGCCGACCGACTTCGCCCGTGGCCCGTGGGACCCGGGTGCCTGTCACGGCGGTCCGCCGGCTGCGCTGCTCACGCGGGAGTTGGAGTCGGTGCCGTCGTCGTCGCCGATGCGACTGGCCAGGGTGACGGTGGAGCTGGTTCGCCCGGTGCCGTTGCGTCCGCTGCGGGCGACGGCGTCGATCGTCCGTCCCGGACGACGGATCGAGCTGCTCGACGCGGAGCTGCGGACCGTCGACGACGACCAGCTCGTCGCGATGGCGCGAGGCTTGCGGATGCGCGTCACCGAGGTCGGCAGCGTGGAGCTCGACGACGTCGGACCGGGTGGGCCGGTCGCCCACGGCGTCGGTGATCGTCCACTGCCGTTGCCGGAGGTCGCGGACGACGTCGGTGACGTGATGGTGTCGTACCGTGCGTTCCACAACCGGGCCACCGAGCACCGCTTCGTCCGAGGGAGCTTCAGGTCTCCCGGTCCGGTGTTCGACTGGGTTCGCCTGGTCGTGCCGGTCGTGGTGGGCGAGGACCCGTCGCCGTGGCAGCGTGCCGCGGCGACCGCCGACTTCGCGAACGGGATCGCCTCGAGCGTCGACTTCGACCCGTCGGCGTTGTTCATCAACCCGGACCTGACCGTGCACCTCTGGCGTGAGCCGGTAGGCGAGTGGATCGGGATGGAGTCGGTGATGCGGACGTCGACCACCGGGATCGGGCTCAGCGACTCGGCGATGTGGGATGCCGAGGGTCGCATCGGGCGGTGCAACCAGTCGCTGCTGCTCGACCGGCGCTGAGGTCCGTCGACCGGTCTCCCGTCCCGGGACTCGATCCGTGCGGGTGCTGTCAGCCGCCGGAGCGGACGACGCCACCGCCGGACTGGGTGATGCTGGTCGACGTCGCACGGGACTGCGCGGGGCGCAGGTCGACGATCAGGCGGTGGTCCTTGTCGACCTTCCACGGGAACGCGGTGAGCTTCGATCCGTCAGAGCCCTCGGACCCGTCGGCGGACCAGGTGACGTCGCGGCAGAGCTCGCCGGCGTCCTTGCCCGCACCTTCTTTCGCCCGTCGTTCCTCGAACAGGTTCCGTTGGGCGTTCCACGACAGGAAGCACCCCT
>JAFDWA010000577.1 GCA_018268735.1 Actinomycetota bacterium
CGCCGCTCGCCGAACTTGTAGCCCACGCGCCACCAGGGCGACGTGTGGCTACAAGTTCGGCGGTGCTGTTGTTGTTGTGCCGCTGTTGTTGTGCTGGACGGCGTCAGCGGAGCTGCGGGGCCAGCCAGAGTGCCTCGGCGTCGAGGCCGGCGCCCGAGAAGTGCAGGCCGTCGCCCCGGTCCGCCGGGTTGCGGCCACGGGACGCGACCCAGCTGTCGAGGTCCACGACGGTCACCCCACGGGTGCTCGCTGCGGCGATGACGTCCTTGTCCCACTGGAGGATCCATGCGGGGTCACAACCCGTGTTCCTCCGCGTGCCGCCGCAGTAGAAGGTGCCCTGGTCGAGCGGGACCGCGGGCAGCGCCCACACCACGCGTGCGCCACCAGCGCGGAGCGCGTCCATTGCGTCACCGAGCACCTGCTGGCGCTGCTGGGAGGCTTCGGGGCTGAGGAACGGGGGTTCGGATCCGGCCACCAGATCGGTCGACACCCCGAGGTGCACGAGCACGACCTGGGGGTTGAGCTGCCGCACCGACGTCGGCCAGAGATCGCGCCAGGACGGGCACTTGGGGCGGTTGGCCTGCATGCCGCAGCCCAGCACCGTTCGGTCCCAGACCTCGAGCGTGTCCGGGGCGTTGCGACGGAGGCCGTTGGCGGCTCCTCGGCCGGTGCTGTCGCCGACGACGAGCACCCGGGTCGCCCCGCATCCGGTTCCGTTCGGGTCGGCGACGTCGCCCACGGTCCGCGGATCGAACTTGGTGGTGCTGCCCGAGAACTGCGGGGCCGCGACCGTGGTCGGGATGCAGACCGTCGTCGGTGGAGCCGTCGTCGGGGCCGGTGCAGGTGACTCGACGGCGAGGCTCGCGGGTACGGCGCTCATGGTCGTCGTCGGGTCCGGCACCTGGGCGAACTCGTGGGCGATCTGCTCCGCCTGGGTCTCGACGGTCGATCGGGTCGCGATGAAGCCGGCAGCGAGGAGCGCGACGACGCCGAACGCCCATGCCGCGCGGCGCGGCGTGACGGGTCGGGCCCACCCGGCGCGGAACCGCAAGGGGTTCTCGACCAACCGCATCGACGCCTCCGCCAGCACCAGCGATGCGCCGACGGTGACGATGGCGACGACGGCCAACGGCACGTCCGGCCAGCGCTCCTGCAGGAGGAGCTGGATCGGCCACGACCAGAGGTAGATCGCATAGGAGCGCGTCCCCAGCCACTGGAGCGGATCTCGCGACAGGGCCGTTCCGACAGGTCCAGGGCCTGTGCACGCCACCACGATCACCAGCGCGCTCAGTGCCGCAAGGGCGAGCCCGCCGCGGTAGGTCACGGTCTGCTCGGCGCTGAGGGTCACGCACAGCGCGACCAGGATCGCTCCGGCAGCGGCGGCTGCGATGCCGAGCGGAGCTCGAACCCGTGGCGGGCGCATCCAGCGGTCGGGT
>JAFDWA010000578.1 GCA_018268735.1 Actinomycetota bacterium
CGCAGGATCCTGGAGGACCCACCCGAGATCCTGCTCACCACCCCCGAGTCGATCGAGGCGATGCTGCTGTCGGTCACGACCGATCACCACGGCCTGTTCCACAACCTGCGCTCGGTCGTGGTCGACGAGATCCACGCCTTCGGTGGCGACGACCGAGGCTGGCACCTGCTGGGTGTGCTGGAACGGCTCGCCGCGGTTGCCGGGCGCGACCTGCAGCGGATCGGGCTGTCCGCCACCGTCGGCGACCCCGAACGGCTCCTCGACTGGCTGGTCGGCAGTTCGACCGGGCCTCGACGCGTCGTCGCACCCGACGCCGGCTCCACATCCAACCCCGCCAAGCCTGACATCACCGTCGACCACGTCGGCACCACAGCCAACGCCGCCATCGTGATCTCGCGGCTGCACGCCGGCGAGAAGCGGCTGGTGTTCGTCGACTCACGCTCCGGCGTCGAGTCGTTGGCTGCGGCGTTGCGCGACCACGGTGTGACCACGTTCGTGTCACACGCGTCGTTGGCCGTCGACGAGCGGCGGCGGGCCGAGGCCGCGTTCGCCGACGCCCGGGACTGCGTCATCGTGTCGACCTCGACGTTGGAGCTCGGCATCGACGTCGGCGATCTGGATCGGGTGATCCAGCTCGACAGCCCCACCACCGTCGCGTCGTTCCTACAACGACTCGGTCGCACCGGACGGCGGGCCGGAACCACCCGCAACACGCTGTTCCTGACCACCGGCGACGGGATGCAGCTCCTCACGGCTGCCGGGATGCTGCACCTGTGGGCCCAGGGGTACGTCGAGCCCGTCGCTGCACCGCCGCTGCCGCTGCACCTGCTGGCACACCAGCTGCTCGCGTTCACGATCCAGGAAGGCCGCATCGGCCGACGGACCTGGACCGAGGTGATCGGTCGCCTGCCCGTGTACCGGGCCGCCATCGAGTCCGGTGACGCCGAGGCGATCGTCGATCACCTCGTCCGGACCGGGATGCTGTTCGAGGACCAAGGGATGCTGTCGATCGGCCCCGAGGGTGAGCGCAGCTACGGGTTCCGACACTTCATGGAGCTGACGTCGGTGTTCACCTCGCCGCCGCTGTTCGTGATCCGCCATGGTCGCGAGGAGCTCGGCTACCTGGACCCGACGTCGCTGCTCACCAACGACCGCTCGTACGCGACGGTGCTGCTGGCCGGCCGCAACTGGAAGATCACCAGCATCGACTGGAACCGACGGTTCGCGTGGGTCGAACCCGCCGACGGTGGCGGCCGATCCCGCTGGTTCGGCGGTGGCCGACCGCTCAGCTCGACGCTGTGTGACGCCATCCGCGACGTCGCGTCCGGCGTCGACCCGGCCGGGGTGACGTTGACCGAGCGGGCGCGCAACGCCCTGACCGATGTGCGCTCCGAGCTCCGGTTCGCCGAAGCGGGACACCAGTCGGTCGTGATCGA
>JAFDWA010000579.1 GCA_018268735.1 Actinomycetota bacterium
CCACGACGCTCCTGGAACCGGGTGACCACATCGTGGTCGAGCACACGAACTACGCCACCAACCTCGAGACCCCGCGCCTGATCGGCGCCGAGGTCGATCGACTGGAGCTGCGACTGGAGGACCGGTTCGCGCTCGACCTCGAGCGGGTTGCGGCAGCCGTCCGACCCGACACCCGCCTCATCTCTCTCACCGCGCCGCACAACCCGACCGGGACGGTGCCCTCACGCGAGGACCTCGACGCGCTGATCGAGCTCGCCGAGCGCCACGGTGCCTGGCTGCTGGTCGACGAGACCTACCGCGACATGGACCCCGATCCGCTGCCGGTCGCTGCGACGCTGTCGCCGAGAGCGATCAGCGTGTGCTCGATGTCGAAGACCTACGGGCTGCCTGGCCTGCGATCCGGCTGGATCGTCACCGGCGACCACGACCTCCAGGAGCGCCTGCTCGCAGCGAAGGAGCAGGTGGTGATCTGCGGCTCCGCGCTGGACGAGCAGGCTTCGGCCCAGGTGCTCCGCCGACGCGACGAGCACCTGGGCCGCATCCTCACGACGATCGAGCGACGTCGGTCGGTGCTGTTGGCCTGGTCGGCTGAGCAGGACTGGCTCGACGTGGTCGAGCCGGTCGCCGGTGTGGTCTGCTTCCCGCGCCTGCGGCCGGGGATCGTCGACGACGTCGACGGCTGGTATCGGGCCATCAACGACGACGGCACCTTCGTCGGGGAGGGCCACTGGTTCGACACCGAACGTCGCCACTTCCGCCTCGGCTACGGCTGGCCCGGCGACGACGAGCTCGAGGCCGGGCTGGCGTCGCTCACCGCTGCCGCCGATGCCGTGCGGCGTTCTTGAACGATCGTTCGGTCGCCGCTACGTTTCGCGCCATGACGACCCTCGAGGAGCACTCCTCCACCGCCTCGGACCGCGACTTCTCGCAGAGCGACTTCTGCGATCCCCACACCTTCGACGACGCCTGGGACCTGTACGCCTGGCTGCGCGACCAGCCGGGACTCCACCACGACGACAAGAACGACCTCTACATCGCGGCCCGACACGAGGACGTGTTCACGATCAGCCGCGACTCCGACATGTACTGCTGCCGCTACGGCGTCCGACCCGTCATCGCCGGCGACATGTCGATCATCACCCTCGACGGCGAGGAGCACATCCGCCAGCGACGGCTGATCAACCAGGGCTTCACGCCCCGACGCGTGCGGGAGATGCTACCCCACATCCGGGAGCTCGCGAACGAGACCATCGACACGATGCTCGAGAAGGTCGCCGCCCAGGCGGCGGAGGCCGGCGAGGACGTCGGCCAGGCCAAGGTCGACTTCGTCGAGGACTTCGCGATCCACGTCCCGCTCATCATCATCTGCGAGATGCTCGGGCTGGACCCGACGCAGCGGCTGTCGATGTACCGGTGGTCCGATGCAATGATGG
>JAFDWA010000057.1 GCA_018268735.1 Actinomycetota bacterium
CGTTCCGGGGTCGACCTTGTTGGCCGTCACCTCGACGAAGCCCTGGCCCGGGGTGCGACCGTCCGGCTGCTGACCACCGACTACCTCCAGGTCACCGACACCGGAGCACTCGGTTACTTCCTCGACCGGATGGGCGGGCATGGTCCCGGTTCGGTCGACGTCCGGGTGTTCAGCGACCCGTTGACCAGCTTCCATCCGAAGGCCTACATCTTCTCGTCGTCAGAATCGGGTGCCGGGGTTGCCTTCGTGGGGAGCAGCAACCTGAGCCGATCGGGTATCGCCACCGGAATCGAGTGGAACCTCGAGACCCGTCACCTGCCGGAGTTGAACGCCGGTTTCGAGGCGTTGTGGTCCGATCCCCGCGCGGTGCCACTGACCTCCGACTGGCTGCGGAGCTACGACGAGACCCGTCAGCGGCGGCTCGAGACGATGCCGGTGGTTGCCGGCGTCGGCGGCGATACCGTCGTGCAGCCCGGTGACCCGGCTGCTGGTATCGGTGGTGAGGAGGTCGAGGTCGCACCGCGTCCGTGGAGTGTGCAGGCCGACGCGCTCGCAGCCCTCGAAGCCACCCGGATCGACGGCCACGAAGCGGGTCTCGTCGTGATGGCGACCGGCCTCGGCAAGACGTGGCTGGCGGCGTTCGACTCGGCTCGACCGGAGTTCCGTCGGGTGCTGTTCGTCGCTCACCGCGACGAGATCCTGAGACAGGCACGGGACGTCTACCGTCGGGTGCGACCCACGGGGTCGCTCACGATGTTCACCGGGTCGGACCGTGACGTCGACGGTGAGGTCGTGTTCGCGAGCATCCAGTCGCTGCACCGCAACCTCGGTGACTTCAGATCGGAGGACTTCGACTACGTCGTCGTCGACGAGTTCCACCACGCCGCGGCGATCACCTACCGGCGGGTGCTGGCGCATTTCCGACCGAGGTTCATGCTCGGCCTGACCGCGACCCCGGACCGTGCCGACGCCGCTGACCTCCTGGCGCTCTGTTCGGACAACCTCGTCTACGACTGCGGTCTCGTCGAGGGCGTGACCAGGGGACTGCTCTGTCCGTTCACCTACCGTGCCATCGCGGACGTCGCCGACTACGCGCACATACCGTGGCGCAACGGTCGGTTCGATCCCGAGGATCTGACCACGGAACTGGCGACCGTCGACCGAGCCCGGCAGGTCCTCGAGGAATGGCGGAGAGTTGGCGGGGAACGTCGCCGGGCGCTGGGGTTCTGCTGCACGATCGCTCACGCGGAGTTCATGGCCGAGCGATTCCGCGAGGAGGGGATCCAGGCGGTCGCGGTGCACTCCGGTGCGGGCTCGTCACCACGGGACGAATCCCTCCAACGACTCGCCGACGGCGATCTCGACATCGTCTTCACCGTCGATCTCTTCAACGAAGGTGTCGACGTCCCGAGCATCGATCTCGTGTTGATGCTCCGCCCGACGGAGTCGCCGGTTGTGTTCATCCAGCAACTTGGACGCGGTCTCCGTCGCCTGGAGGGCAAGGAGCGGCTCGAAGCCGTCGACCTCGTCGGCAACCATCGGAGCTTCCTCCTCAAGGCCCGCCTGCTCGCCATGCTGACCGGCCGCACCCACATCACCGACCGCGAAGCGGTCGAGTTCCTCGCTGCCCGACGGGACGACCTTGCGACCGGCTCCCCCGATCTGCCCGCTGGGTGTTCGATCAACATCGATGCTGAGGTGATCGACCTGCTGGACGAGCTGGCCGGTCCTGTTCGGGAGAAGGACCGGCTGGTCGAGTTGGCCCGCCAGTGGAGCGACAGCCATGACGGCCGACGTCCGACGGCGCTCGAGCTCGCACTGGTGAACGGCAAGTCGTTCACGCTGAAGCCCATGGGCGGTTGGTTCGGCTTCCTGGACCGCTTCGGGATGCTCGAGCCGGATGAGGCCGAGGTGGTTCGGCTCGCCTCGGACTTCCTGGTCTCGATCGAACACGGCAGCTACACGAAGAGCTACAAGCTCGTCACCCTCCGGGTCCTCGCCAGATCGGGGTGTCTCCGCTCCGGCATGTCGATCAGTGAGCTGGCGGCGGCCTGCCGGTGGGAGATCCTGCGCGATGTGGACCTGCGCACCGATCTCAGCGACGCCACCACCTACTTCGCCGACGTCACCTCCCCGACGGGCCCCGAGTGGCAGCAGTACTGGCGGAAGAACCCGATCCACGCACTCACCACGTCCTCGCGGGGCTCCTCGGCCTGGTTCGACGACGTCGACGGCGAGCTGAAGCTCGCACTGGCCGTTCCCGAGCGTCTCGGGGCCACCTTCGACGCTCTCGTCACCGAGATCGTCGAGTACCGGCTCCACCGCTACCTCACCCAACGACAGGCCCGCAGGGTCGGCGAACGGCGGACCTTCAGTCACGACGGCCAAGCCATCGACGCGGCGTTCGTCGTCGAGAGCAGCGACGGCCACCCCACCTCGGTGCTGATCGAATCAGCGGGCGGCACACGCGGGTCAAGCGACGCGCGGAACCTCGACTACGTCGTCGGCTTCGACCTCCTGCTCGAACGCCTCCGTGCGCTCCACGTACGGGTCCTCGACATCCACCTCGACACGACCAGGACCAGCCACCTCGCACTCGCGGACCGACGCCTCGATGCCGGCGGGTGCAGCTACCCGCTGGATCTCGACGAGGTGGCCGATCTCGCAGGCCTTCGCAAGGCGCTGCTCAGATCGATGGCGAAGGTCGGTCGATCGACTGACAGCACCGGCGGTGGGAACGCACGCAAGCGCACCCGCTTCGTGATCTCCGTCGACGACACCTGGACAGCGGTCGCTCTCGCTGACGCGCTGGCATCGGGTGGCATCCGCGACGACGGCGATGCGTTGGAATCGTCCGCCTGGCCAAGCGGCTAGTTCATCGATTGTCATGGAACCGAGGTGACCACAGCGAAACCGATGGACACGGTGGGCGGATCCCGATTCCTGTGGGACTCGACGTTCAACCACGTGCGGCAGCGAGCGAAAGCGGCTACCTCCACCCTGTCTGCAGCTGCCACTGGGTCCTCATCCTCACAGACGCGGATGACGAGTCAGCCGAGATTGTCCCGATCGCTGTTGAAGTCACCGTGGGTGGTGATCCCAGTGCTTCTCTCAGTCGTGTCGTGACCGAGCGGACGGAACGTCCGTGGAGTACGGCGATCATGTGGATCGGAAATTCCATTGCGGTGCCGTTCGAAGATGCGCTGGGAACCCGTACTCGGAGAGAACTCTCACCCCACCTGGACAGAAAGGGTGGTTGTCACACCACGGGTGCATCATTGAAGTCGCGTCGACAGGGCGACGCTCGTGGGCGTTCGGTCACGATGAGGTTGGAGGGAGTTTCGGACATGGGTGTGACTGTTGATCTGATCCCTCTTCTGTCGGGTGAGTCACCTGAGGATGCGATCGCTCGGATCTACGACGGTGGCATGGAGATCGTGATCGATGTCGAGGAGCAGACGGGAACGGTCGAGGAGATCGTGAACGACGTCGAGCCGGCACCGGCAGGGGCGTTCGATGAGTGGCGTGCAGAGGTGCTCCGGCGTCTCTATGAGTTGTTCCCGGACTGGTCCTCTGAGGAGGACGACGGCCTTCCGGTTCTGTGGACGTCGGGGTGTGAGTGGCAGGTCGAGTTCAAGCCGAACGAGGTCATGCTGCGTGCACGAGGTGGCGTTCCCCGTGGGCCCGGTCCCGGACTGGACGATCTGTGTGGGATCTTCGCCGGGCTCAGGACGATCATCCATTGGCCTCACAACGGGAGCTACACGGATCTCGACGATCCGGACGACCTGCATGCTCAGCGTCGATGATCAGCTGTTGGAGGACGATCGGGAGGAAACATGGGTGAAGGCGCGATGGTGATCTGCGACGACTGTGGCTTGAGCGAGTTCGTGTTGCTTGGTGCCCTGATGTCGGGGATCGAACGCACGGTCTGTGCGTGCAGGACGTGTCGGAGGTTCGTCACCCTGGAACACGACTGGGCCCTCGATGCTCCTCGTCCGAAGTTGGTGTGTCCCCACTGCTCCGGGTCGGTCGAGGCGATCGAGTTCGACTTCTCGGGTGATCGGGTCGTGGCACACCGTGTGGATGATTGGCGAGAGGGGGCGCTGCCACCAGCGGCTGGAGAACAGGCTTCGGTGGGTTGTCCAGTCTGCGGCGGTGAACTCCGCACGGAAGGCTCGTTGCTGGCGGATTGATCGATCGACGGGGACTGCAGCAGCCGCACTTGCCCAGCCCTCGTCGAACTGATGGCGCTCCGGGCGGCGCGGTGAGCTGTTCGTTGACCACGGAGGACTTCACCCGTTCGTACCTGACGCCAGCGCCACGGGGCGGACGTGTCGTATCGCCCGCTGCGGCTGTCACGTGTCTGATCGGCATTCATCGGGCGGTGGGTGGACTCCGCAGCACACCGGGCTCCCGCGTCGACGATCACCTCACATGCGGCGACGTGGTCCGAGAAGGTGTTCTGCTCGTTCGGATCGGAACTCGTCCAGATCCAATGGGGGAAGCACGCCCTTCAGGATGCCGCGCCTTGGTCGGTGTGGAGCTGCCCGGGCGCGGAGCTCCACCGCGACGCTGGCCGGTCGTCGCTCCGGCGGCGGCGACTTGCTCCGCGGGGATCAGGACGGTGCCGTCCTGACGCACCTTGATCTCGAGCGTGCTCATGGCCGCCAGCGCACGAGCAACCTCGACTGCATCGACCGCCACGGGTACCGGAGCTGGCGTGGAGCGACGGGACGCCCGTCAGCGCAGTTCGATGAGCTTGTCGCCTTGCTCGACCATCGAGACGATCTGCTCGATCGGCGGTTCGAACCAGGTCAGCAGCTCGGTCCGGCGCGTGTTGCCGACCCGGACCCACACCACGGTGGGTGATTCGTCGCTGATGGCGACCATCTGGGCGAAGTCCGCGTCCTTCGTGACGATTACCGCGTCGTGGTCGAGCGCGTACCGCCACAGCTGTGCATCCGGTGCGTCGCCAGGGACGATGTCGGTGACGTGTTCTGCCACGTGATCGTGCTCGGCCAACATGCGTGCCAGCGCCGGTGGCAGCTGGGCATCGATCAGGAAGCGCACCCGCTCAGGATGCGTTCACGACGGCGTGGTCAGCCTGCGCCGCGGCGTAGGTCAGGCACGCCTTGATGTCCTCTTCGGCGAGGTACGGGTAGTCCTCGAGGATCTCCGCCTCGTCGGCGCCGGCGGCGAGCAGAGAGAGCACGTCGGCGACGCGCATGCGGGTCCCGCGGACCACGGGACGGCCGTGCACGACGTCCGGGTCGACGGTGATCCGCTCCAGCAGTGACATGCCCAAAGGCTATCGAACCAAGGCGCGTGCGGGTCGATCACACCAGTCGGCATCCGGCCTGGACCGTGTCGATCTTGTGGGTCACGGTCGCTGTGGCGGCCTGTGGGCTACAAGTTCGCTGGTCCGTGTCGAACAACCGAGATCGAGACAGAGCCATGTTGTGTGTTATGCGATAACCTGAAATAGCGTTACGGTGGGTTGGACGTTCAGGGAGACGCGATGGCGCACATGATCCACCGGCATTGGTCCACCGGAGATCTGACCGGCCTTCCTCGCAAGGACCGCGCCGGATGCGACTACGACGCGTATCTGCCGGACGACCTCGTTGGCCGTCGGTTCATGCTCGACGGCGAGACGGCTGCCGACGTCTCGGACGCCGAGGCGAACGTGGCTCGCCTGAACGCGTCGGCGGTGACCCTGGCGGACACCGAAGCTCTGGCCCGCCTCCTCCTCCGCGCCGAGGCGGTCGGCTCATCTCACATCGAGGGTCTCGTGGTCGGTGGCCGCCGGTTGCTGCGCTTCGAGGTCGCGTCCGAACTCGGCTCCGATGAAGCCCGCGACGTCACGGCGGACGAAGTGCTGTCGAACATCCGTGCGATGCACTACGCCGTGCACACGTTGACGAACGAGCGGGTCACCGTCGACGGCATCCTGGAGATGCACCGACTTCTGCTCGAGGACACCGACAGAGCCCAGTTCGCCGGACGACTGCGTGAGGAGCAGAACTGGATCGGAGGCTCGAGCTACAACCCGTGCTCGGCAGCGTTCATCCCGCCGCCCGAGGACGACGTGCCCCGACTGCTCACCGACCTGTGCACGTTCGCGAACGCGGACTCGTTGCCCCCGATCGCGCAGGCCGCCGTCGCCCACGCCCAGTTCGAGACCATCCACCCGTTCGTGGACGGCAACGGCCGAACGGGTCGAGCTCTCATCCACGTCATCCTTCGCCGCCGCGGGTTGTGCCCGAAGGTCGTGCCGCCGATCAGCCTCGTCCTCGCCACTCGATCCTCGAGCTACATCGCTGGCCTGACCGCCTTTCGCCATGTCGGCCCGGCCGACAGCGCTGCGGCTCGTGAGGGCCTGAACCACTGGGTCGCGACGTTCGCGGCAGCGACCTCTGCGGCCGCAGACCAGGCGCTTGCCTTCGAGGACAGGATCGAGCAGATCAAACGGGACTGGCAGGTGCGCCTGGGAAGACTCCGCCGCAACTCTGCAGCGGAACGCCTCGTCGACCTCCTTTCTGGGACGCCCATCGTCACCTCGACCAGCGCCGCCGCCCTCCTCGACCGCTCCTTCAACGCAGCGAACGACGCCATCGAACGATTCGTCGACGTCGGCATCCTGACCAAGATGACCGTCGGGCGCAGGAACCGAACCTGGGAGGCACGAGAGATCCTCGACGCCTTCGGAGACTTGGAACGAGGGCTGGCCTCGCCGGCCGGAGACACCCGCGCTGCTGAGCCGGTTCGAAGTGTCCCGGCTCGTCCTCAGACCTGAGCGCCTCCGGTCGTTCCTCCAAGGCGTCCGAACGTTGAGCCGCCGGGTGCGAGGCAGCGAGATCCTGACTGTGACGGGGGAAGGGTGGTGAGCCCTCCTGCCACCTGTCCCCAAGGCCCGATCAGCGCTGTCGGCGACTGATCGGATCGTGTTGGCACGGCCCGAGACGTATCTGGAGGTACTGCTCCGGTACTGGAACTCGCCGAAAGCGGTCGGATCGGCCCGGACTCGGCGTTGGTCACGGTCGTTGTGGCGGCCCGTCGGCTACAAGTTCGCTGGACCGTGTCGAACTTGTAGGTCACGGTCGCTGTGGTGGCGTGTGGGCTACAAGTTCGCTGGACCGTGTCGATCCTGTAGGTCATGGTCGCTGTGGCGGCCTGTCGGCTACAAGATCGGGACGCGGGACGCTGGGGTGCGCCGCTGCGGGCCTGGCCGTCGGCCGCGGTCTCAGATCATCTGCAGCAGGGCTGAGCGGATGGCTGGGCGGGAGCCGAACACCATCAAGAACATCGCCTCGCGGGCCAGGCGCTGGGCGTTGTCGTCGAGCTCGATCGAGCGGCTGCCGGTGTGCACCAGCAGCGTGGTCGCCGCCTTGTGGGCGAACGCGGAGGCGGCGGCGCGGGCCTCGGCGATGTCGTCGTCGCAGGCCGTGTCCAGCCGGCTCCGAACCTCGTCGAGCTGATCGTCGAGGGCGCTCGGTCCGATCAACCGACAGCACCGTCGTGCCACACCGAGCGCGAGCGACCCGTTCAGGCGGAGGCTCAGCGCGTTGGTCTCGCCCGGTCGGTGCGGCGCGACGCCGAGCACGTGGCCGGCGTCGACGCGGACGTCGTCGAAGTGCAGCTGCACGGTCCCGCTGGCATCGAGCACCGCCAGGTGGTGGCGCTGCGCCGTCAGCCCCGGATGGGACAGGTCGCCGAGTGCGACGGTCACGACGGTGTCGCCAGGGCCGCGAGCCGCGACCTGCAGCGTGTCGATCCGGCCCCAGCCCGACACCCACGGCGCACGTCCGCGGAGGATCCACCCGTCATCGGCGGGGACGGCCGTCAGGCTCGACGGTCCGGGGAGCAGGCCGGTGAACACGATGCCGGAGCGCCGCCTGCCCGAGCACAGGTCCGCCAGCCACTCGTCGCGCAGCGGCGCGGCACCCGCCACCAGGTTGCCGACGATGCCGTGGTGCTGCAGCCACACCAGCGTCGTCGTCAGGCAACCCGACGCGACGCGCTCGACGACCGCAGCGGCGGTCACGAGATCGGCGGCCCATCCTCCCAGCTCAACCGGTCCGAAGAGCCCGTAGAGCCCTGCCTCCGCCAGCACGTCCAGGTTCGCCCTCGGGAGCAACTCGGCCCGGTCCGTCGCCGAGGCCGCCGGGAGCAGCGTCTGGCTGGCGATCTCCTCGGCGATCTCGACGACGATCGTCGGCTCGGCCCCGCCCGCTCCTCCTCCCCGGCCGGGTCCCTCGTCCTGTGCTGCTGCGTCCCGTGCTGCTGCGTCCTGTGCTGCTGCGTCCTGTGCTGCTGCGTCCTGTGCTGCTGC
>JAFDWA010000580.1 GCA_018268735.1 Actinomycetota bacterium
GCGAACCACGCACGCCGGTAGAGATCGAGGAGCTCCTCGTCGCCGACGCGTCCGGGCATGTGGACCCAGTCCTCGCCTCCGACGGCGCGGACCTGGGCCTCGATCTCGTCGCGGAGGTAGCCCTCGCCGACGATCACGAGCTCTGTCGACGGATGCCTCGATCGCACCTCGGCCATGACCCGGACGGTGCGGGCGAAGTCCTTGACCGGTGTGAGCCGCCCGACCGCCACGGCGAGCGGCGTCGGCGAGCGGCCGGATCCCGGTGTCGTTCCATGTGAGGGTGTCGTGCCATGTGAGGGTGTCGTGCCATGTGAGGGCGTCGTCCCGGGGGTGAAGGACGGATCGATGCCGGGCTCGACGACGGTGACGTGCGAGTCGTCGAATCCGAGCTCGTCGACGAGCTCGGACTTCGACGACGCCGACAGGGTGACAACCGGCACCCGGCGGTAGCAGCGCGGCGCAAGGCGCTCCTCGAGGACGTTGCCGAGAGCGGCGACGAGGCCGGGCAGGCTCTGCTGCCACATCGGTCCGTGGACGTGGTGCAGCCACACCGCCGTCGGGCCGTGCCACCACAACGGCGACAGGAACGGGACCCCGTTCCAGATCTCGACGACGGCGTCGGTCGGGCCGAGCCGCCCGGCGACCTCTGCGACCGCCGCCCGCGGGAACACGAGGTAGCGGCTCCCGCGGCGGGAGACGCGGTAGCCGTGGCGGTCGTCGCTCGGAGGGCGGCCGAGCGACGAGGAGGTGCGGTGGGTGACCTCGATGCCCGAGCGCGCCCAGATCGTCTCGATGTTGTCGGCGTGGACCTCGGAGCCGCCGGCCTCGTCGTCGTCGAGGTCGCGCCACCCGAAGACGTGGACTCGACGCAGCCCGGCTCTCTCGGCGAGCTCGCCGATTGCATCGGTGGCGTCGACATCGGCAGGGAGCGCTGGAGGTCGGGACGGTTCGACGGAGGAGGACATGGGGACCCGTATGCTACGGGCTCGCCCATCCGCCGTCGGGGAGCCGACCGCGGGTCGGGGCGACATCCCCCGAGACGAGGAGCGTCCGTGAAGCTGACCGGTGAGCGCCCGATGCAGGGCCAGACCCCCGACTCGCTCCTGGCGTTGCACACCGCCGGCTACCGGGAGGTCCGTGCCCGGATGGGGAGCGGTCGCTTCCTGGATGTGGGCTGCGGGCTCGGTGACGAGTCGATCGGCTTCGCGGGCGAGGGTCGTGAGCTCGTCGGCGTCGACTACGACCCGGACACCGCGGCGACAGCGGTGCGGACCCACGGCGCCGAGGGGCTCGAGGCGATCTGCTCGGACGGGTCCCTGCTGTCGCTGAGGGCCGACTGCTTCGACGACGTGTGCTCGTCGCACCTGATCGAGCACTTCACCGAGCCCGAGCACCACGTCGCCGAGGTCGCCCGGGTGCTCGCTCCCGGCGG
>JAFDWA010000581.1 GCA_018268735.1 Actinomycetota bacterium
CGGCATCGAGCCGGACCTGGGCCTCGTCAAGCACAAGAAGCTGGTCGGCGGCGGCTCGCTCGAGATCGTCAACCAGACGGTCCCCCGGGCGTTGCGTCGGCTCGGGTACTCCGAGGACGCGGTCGATCGGATCGTGACCCACATCGCCGAGCACCACAGCGTGGTCGGCTCACCCGACCTCGACGCGGCGCACCTGGCGGTGTTCGCCTGCGCGATGGGCGACAACACGATCTCCTACGGCGGCCACCTCCGGATGATGGCGGCGATCCAGCCGTTCTTCTCGGGCGCGATGTCCAAGACGGTGAACGTCCCCGAGGAGACGACCGTCGAGGACATCGAGCAGCTGCTGATCGACGCATGGCGCAGCGGGATCAAGTGCGTGGCGCTCTACCGGGACAACTGCAAGGTGGGTCAGCCGCTGTCCACCGGTCGCAAGGTCGACCACGCTGCACCCCATGGGGTCGACGCAGCCGTCACGAGGGTGGTCGAGGAGGTCGCCCGCCCGGTTCGTGAGCGGCTGCCCCGGACCCGGACCTCGAGGACCTTCGAGTTCCGGGTCGCTGACTGCAAGGGCTTCGTCACAGTGGGGGAGTACGACGACGGCCGCCCGGGTGAGCTGTTCATCCGCGTCTCCAAGCAGGGCTCGACGCTCGCGGGGATCATGGATGCGTTTGCGATCTCGATCAGCCACGGGCTCCAGTACGGGGTGCCCTTGCGGGCGTTCGTCGGCGCGCTCGTCGGCATGCGCTTCGAGCCCGCGGGGATGACCGATGATCCCGAGGTGCGGATCGCGAACAGCCTCGTCGACTACCTGTTCCGACGTCTCGCGCTGGAGTACCTGCCATACGAGGAGCGTGTCGATCTCGGGATCCTCGGCACCTCGGAGCGGCTGCAGCCGACGTTGCCCGGCGTCGAGGAGGCCACGACTCCGACGGTGCAGGGCGCTGACGCTCCCGCGGACCCACCGACGCCGCGATCGATGCTCCATGACTCCCACGGGGAGACCGTTCGGCCGGCAGCCGAAGCGCCGTTGTGCATGACCTGCGGCGTGCAGATGACACGCGCCGGCTCCTGCTTCGTGTGCACGGAGTGCGGCACCACCAGCGGCTGCAGCTGATGTGACGCACCGGGCGCGGGTGGATCACCGGTAGGGTCGCGGGCGCATGGACATCGAGCAGTTCTACGACGCTGACCCCCGGCGGCGCGCCTCCGACGAGCAGCAGTTCGGCCGGGAGTGGTCCGCTGAGGACGGCGTCCGTTGGGAGATCTACTGGGTCGCCGACACCGGCGAGGTCTACGCGATGCGCGAGGTCGTCGAACCTGGAGCGATGGATCCGGTGGGTGACACCTGGGTGCAGGAGCTGCCGACGGAGCTCGTCACCGTCGAGATCCTCGGCGTGGTCACCGACCGCCACGTGCTCGACGCAGCGCT
>JAFDWA010000582.1 GCA_018268735.1 Actinomycetota bacterium
GGCGGACTTCGACGTGGTGATGGACAACCTGCGACGGTTCCGCGACTACGCCCGCAAGCACGGGACCGGCGTGTCGTTGGCGCACTGTCTGATGCGACCGAACTACCACGAGTTCGCCGATCTGCTCGTGTTCGCGGAGGAGCACGGATTCGACGATGTGGGTGTCAACACGGTCCTCTTCCCAGGTCACCTGAGCCTCTTCCAGATGGAATCAGCGGCATTGGAAGCAGTCGTGGACCATCTCGACCGTGACGGTGCCCCTCGTGCCGGTCGACTCACGAGGCTCCGTCCGGTCTGGGACCAGCAGCTCGACGCGCTACGCGCCCAGCTTCGGTCGGCGCAGTCGGCCCCGAGCGACGGATTCGTCGATCCCTGGTTCGATGCGCTCCTCGTGCCGGATCCGACGCCGGGGGACCTCGATCGGTGGTTGTCCGGCGCTGACCACGTCGTCATCCGCTACTCGAACAGCATCGGTCAGGCAGGTACCGGGCAGGTGGACCGGCCGATCGTCGAGGTCGGCGAACGCTTCGAGGACTTGCTCGGCTGCCCGCCGGAATCGGTGTTGGGAAAGCCGATCATCGGCATGCTCGACATCCTGACTCGACGATTCGGGACGCTGGTGGAAGGTCCGATGAGCGTTCCTGGGGTCGGGTTGTCGATCGGCTTCGAAGATGATGCCGGTGGAAGTGCCGAGATCGAGCTCCGGTTCGTCCTCGAGGAGCCGCTCGTGAAGATGCTGGTAGCGGTGCGTGGTGGTGATGGACCCACGGCTGAGAGCGTGGGCGATGTCCGCCAGGAGGGGCTCGGGTGCGACGACGTCGGTTGACGGTCTCCAACGGTCCCCCCCCCAGCGGCCCCGGCCGTGCTCCAAGGTCCGGAGCAGACATTGCTGCGTTCGACGAGGGTCGTGATCTTGCCGGGAAGTCGTTCTACTCGGCGTGCTATGCGCCGAGTAGTTCGATGTACTTCGACCAGTTCGGCAGGGTCAGGGCCTGCTGTCAGAACAGCGATGGACTCCTTGGAGATGTGACTCGTCAGTCGGTGCGTGAGATCTGGGAGTCGGCGCAAGCCGGCCGGCTGCGTGAGGCGCTCGCGGTTCGGGACCTCTCGGTCGGCTGCGGGTTCTGCGCCTGGCAGGCTGAGGAGGTCGGGTATTCGGAGTTCGCCCGCGGGTTCGACGACCTGGATCCGGCGTCCATCGCTCCCAGGTGGCCGCTGCGGATGGAGTTCTCGATGACGAACTCGTGCAACCTGCAGTGTGTCATGTGCAACGGGGATCTGTCGTCGTCGATCCGGGCGCATCGGGAGCACCGCGCGCCGTTGCCGGAGGTGTATGGCGAACGCTTCTTCGAGGAGCTCGCGGAGTTCCTGCCGCACCTGGTCGAGGCGCGGTTCCTGGGGGGTGAGCCGTTCCTGGGAAGGGAGCCGTT
>JAFDWA010000583.1 GCA_018268735.1 Actinomycetota bacterium
CCGCTCGCCGAGGGCCTCTACGCGATGCACCACCAGCACTTCTTCAACGTGCGGCTGGACTTCGACCTCGACGGCGAAAAGAACTCGGTCTATGAGACGCACTCCGTGTCGACTCCACCCGGCCCGGAAAACCCCTACGGCAACGCCTTCCACGTCGAGAAAACCCTGCTGGAGACCGAGAAGAATCAGGGCGATGGTGTGATCGATCCGCTCGCCGCCCGCAGCTGGGTGGTGGTGAACGAGAACGTCACCAACAAGACCGGGAAGCCGGTCGCCTATCGACTGGTCCCCGGCCACAACGTGCAGTCCTTCGCCCAACCGGACTCATCGCGGGCGAAGCGGGCGGGCTTCATCAGCAAACACGTATGGGTGACGCAGTACGACCAGAAGGAGATGTTCGCGGCGGGCGACTATCCGAACCAGCACCCCGGTGGTGCGGGCCTGCCCGAATACGTCTCCCGGGATCGCAACATCGCCGACGAGGACATCGTCCTCTGGTACAGCTTCGGGGCGCACCACGTGGTCCGGCTCGAGGACTGGCCGATCATGCCGGTGACGAAGATCGGGTTCGAACTGCGGCCCGACGGCTTCTTCGATCGGAACCCGACCCTCGACGTGCCGCCGCCCACGGCGGAGTGCAAGCACTGAGCCCCGACCAGGATGCCCCTTCCCGACGCCCACATCGCCGGCATCCCGGTCGAGGAGACGCTGGCGATGATGGGCCCGGCGCTCGGCATCGGGTTCGGCGTCCTGGTGCTGAGCCTGCGCGAGCGACTGAGGTCGTTCGCGCCCTCCTGGTTGCGCCGGGTTAAGGGAGCTCCTCGCCCCGCTTCGTCGCATCCAGCGCCAGACGCAGGAGAGCCTGCAGCATCTTCACTCCCTCCTCGGTGGCCCGACGATCTCGGTAGATGAGGTGCTGGATCGAGAGTCCGTCGACGGTGGCGAAGACGACCCGCGCCAACTCCAGGTTGTCGCCGAAGCCCGCCTCCTCGAGCGAGTGCCGCACGGCGTCGATGAAGGCGTAGTAGCTCGCCCTGATGTCGGCGGCGAGCTCCGGGCGGCGGACCGAGGCGAGGACGAGCTCGAAGGAGAACATCGCCTCCTCCGGGTGGTCCGTCATCAGCCGAGGGAGGTCGGTCGCGAGGCCCTCGAGGTCGCCGTCCACCGAGATCCGGGATGCCTGGATCGAGTGGCGCGAGGCCCAGAGCAGGGCCTCCTGGATCATCTCTTCGCGGGTCGCGAAGTGGTAGGACGCCGCACCGTGGGAGAGGCCTGCCTCTTTCGCCACCGAGCGATAGGTGACGCCGTCGAGGCCGCTACGGGCGACCACCCTCACCAAGGCTGCACAGAGATTCTCGCGGGCATTCCCGCGACGAGGTTTGGCTGTCTTCGCATCCATATGCGGCGAGCGTCCGGCGGATCGGGG
>JAFDWA010000584.1 GCA_018268735.1 Actinomycetota bacterium
GTCACGATCATGGGACGGACCGAGGAACGCCTCCGGGACGGCGCCGCAGCACTGGAGCAGGCGGCGCCGTCGAAGGGCCTCGTCCGATACGTCGCCGGCGATGCGAAGTCCGAAGATGACGTCACCCGGGCTGTCGCAGCGGCGTCGGAGGTGACCGGGGGGCTCGACTTCGCGGTTGCATCCGCGGGCCGTGGTGGCCTCGGACCGATCGTCACCACGCCGATCGAGGAGTGGGAGGACATCATCGCCACGAACCTCACCGGCACGTTCCTGCTGTTCAAGCATGCGGGAGCGGCGATCGCGTCGACCGGTGGGGGAGCGATGGTCGCGATCTCCTCGATCGCCGCAGCGGTCACCCACCCGTTCATGGGGCCCTACTGCGTGTCGAAGGCAGGGGTCGACATGTTGGTTCGCCAGACCGCGGACGAGCTCGGCCGGGCAGGGGTGCGGGTCAACGCCGTGCGGCCCGGCATCGTCGAGACCGATCTCGTGTCGATGATCATGGACGACGAACAGGTCATGGAGAGCTACCTCGCCAACATGCCGGTGTCCCGAGCCGGCACAGTGGACGACGTCGCCTCGGTCGTGCGGTTCCTGCTCGGCCCGGAGTCGTCGTGGGTCACCGGCACCTCGCTCAGCATCGACGGCGGGCACCACCTGCGCCGGGGACCCGACTTCGAACCGGCGGCCCGGGCGTTCTTCGGTGACGACGCCGTCGAGGGGAAGGTGCAGCGATGACAGCGACCGCCTCGTTCGACGCAGGTGGCGGTCGCCCGGAGCTCGACCTGCTCGACGGCGACTTCTATGTGACGGATCCCTACGGGGCGTATGCGTGGATGCGTGAGCACGAACCCGTGTACTGGGATGCGGTCAACGAGCTGTGGGTGCTCACCCGCTACGACGACATCGTCGAGGTCGAGAAGCACAAGGAGCTCTTCATCAGCTCGGACCAGGTCAAGGGCGGCTACCGACCGAACATCCCGGCGGACCCCGCGATCATCGGACTCGACGACCCGTTGCACTCGAAGCGCCGCAACCTCGTCTCGCGTCGGTTCACCCCGCGGGCCGTCTCGCGGTGGGAGGACCACGTCCGCGCGACGGTGTCGCAGCTGTTCGACGATGCACTCGGCCACGGCGGACCGGTCGAGATCGTGGGCGAGCTCGCAGCGCCGCTCCCCGCGACGATGATCGGGCTGCTGCTCGGGTTCCCCTCCGAGATGTTCCCCCGCTTGATGGAGTGGTCGGAGCGGACGATCATGCTCGGTGGAGGTCCTCGCTACCTCGAGGAGGCAGGCATCGTCGCCGCGATGGAGTTCGCGCAGGCTTCCGCCGACCTCTACGCGGACAAACAGCGCTGTCCGGCTGACGACGTCATGACCGTCTGGACCACCGCCGAGGTGCCGGGTCATGCGTTCGGTGTCGAC
>JAFDWA010000585.1 GCA_018268735.1 Actinomycetota bacterium
GGCATGTGAGGACGCGCTCCTTGAGCGCCTGGAGTCCCGAGGTCGACGCGGAGCGGACGTACCACGACGCCGCGGCACGCCGGGGCACCACGTTCGCTTGGTCGCCTCCCTCGGTGAAGATCCCGTGGACACGCTCGTCGGGCCGGATGTGCTGGCGGAGCGCGGCGACGTTCACGTAGCCGAGCACGGCGGCATCGAGCGCGTTGCGACCCTCCCATGGCGCCGCCGCGGCGTGGGATGCCTCCCCGGCGTAGGTGACCGAGAGCCGCTGGATGGCAAGGGTCGACATCGTCGGGAGGTCGTGGTCGGCCGGATGCACCATCACCGCCGCGTCCACGCCGTCGAACGCTCCGGCATCCAGCAGCTCGACCTTGCCGCCACCCCCCTCCTCCGCCGGGGTCCCCACGACCTTGACCCGACCGCCGAGCTCGTCGGCGAGGCATGCCGCAGCGAGCCCCGCGCCGAGACCGGCAGCAGCGATCACGTTGTGCCCGCAGGCATGGCCGACTCCGGGCAGCGCGTCGTACTCGCAGATCACAGCGACGACCGGTCCGGTCGTGCCCGCCTCCGCGACGAAGGCGGTCTCGAGTCCGTGCGCATGGCGGGTGACCGCCAGTCCCCCCGCGTCCAGGACGTCGCAGAGCAGGTCGTGCGCGAACCGCTCCTCGAAGCACAGCTCGGGGTGATCGAAGATCTCGTGGCTGACGCGCAGCAGCTCGGGCGCGAGGTCGTCGACCAGTTCAGCGCCACGCTCGACGTCCGCCGGGTCGGCGACGTTCACGGCGCCACCCGGGCGATGTGCACCTCGCGCGTCGTCAGTGCGTCGACGGACCCGAGCCGGTCTCGCCGCTCCCACCGGGAGGTGGCGACGGCCGCGTCGCCGCGGTGTCCGTGGAAGCGGCCGGAGCTGCCGCCGGCGCGGATGCGGCAGCGGTCGTGGGTGCCGCAGGGGCAGGAACCGCATCGTCGTCGTCACGCATCGCGCGCTTCAGCTCCTTCTGCGCCTCGCCGAGGTTGCGGGCGATCTTGGGCAGCTGACCGGCACCGAAGATCACCAGGGCGATGATGACGACGATGAGGAAGTCCTCGCCGCCGAGCAGGTTTGCGAACACGGTCGGCTCCTTCTGCAGGGAACACGACCAGGCTACGTCACCCCGGCGGTGAGCTCCTGTCGCCGCGCCCGATCCACGGGCCCGGTGACAGCGGAGCCGGCATCCTCACGGAACCGGGTGCTCCAGGACGATCTTGCCGAGCTGACGTCCGGCGCGCAGGCGCTCCAACGCGCGGGGGTACTCCGCGAGCGGGAGGACCTCGTCGACGACGACGGGCAAACCCTCCCCCATCAGCGTCGTCACGTGCTCGAACTCCCCCTGGCTGCTGAAGCTGCCGCCGATCACGTCGATCTGGCGGAAGAACAGCCGAG
>JAFDWA010000586.1 GCA_018268735.1 Actinomycetota bacterium
AGCTCCGAGAGCTGCGGTTCTACCTCGGCGGACGGCCGACGAGGATCACGTACTGGATCGCTTCGAAACGCAGGATCATTCTGCTCACCGTGTTCGTGAAGACCCGTCAACGGGAACGCCGCGAGGTCGATCGAGCCCGGAGGGCCTACCAACAGTGCGTCGCTGAGCGACACACGCTCGAGGAGAACTGATGGCAACCAAGGTCAACACCACGTCCTGGAGCGAGCTTCGGTCTCAGCGTCCGAGTCCTGCGGCGAGCAGCGCTGCGGCGGATGAAGCTCGGATCACGGCGTTCCGAGAGCTCGTCCACCGGCTCCGTTGCGACGCCGGGCTCACCCAGGCCGAATTGGCCGAGCGGATGGGCACCACCCAGTCGGCCATCGCCCGGATGGAAGGCGGTGGTACTCGCCCGACGCTCGAGACGCTGGAGAAGGTCGCGGCCGCTGTGGGAGCGGACCTCGTCGTCGGAGTGGGTGAGAACCTCTCGGAGCACCGGACGATCGCGAAGCTCGAGCGCGAAGGCCACGCAGTCGTCCGCCGCGCCGGCTGACAGCAGCCCTCGCAGAGGCTCGATACCGGATGCACGTAGTCGCGGAAGTCGTCGCGAACTACCCGGAACCGCTCGCACTCGACCGCACGGAGGTTGTCCCGCCGGGTGAGGTTCTCGAGGGTGGTGAGGGTGTCGGGATGGTCGGGTCCGAGGATCCGGGTGCGGTCGGCGAGCAGGGTGCTGGACACGATGGCTTCATCGACCCGACCGGCCCTCCCCAGCCAGACGGAGAGTCACGAACGTCGTGAGAGGTGTCCGGAACGGCCGGCTGGACGGCACCCACTCGCTCCTGGCAGCACTACACGGCATCGTCGGACGAGGGCGTCGATCGATCATCGGGCTCTGCCGGATGGTCGGGCGGCTACGTTCGCCGGGGCATGTCGGTCTTCCTCGCCATCGACCCGGAGGAGTGGATCGCCAGCAACGACCTGGCGTTCGCGGTCCCTGACCGGTTCCCGGTGAACCCGGGCCACTCGCTCGTCGTGTCGAGGCGTCGAGTCGTCGAGTGGTGGGAGGCGACCATCGACGAACGGCACGCGATCCTCGAGTTGGTCGACGTCGTGAAGCGCCGCCTCGACGTGGAGCATTCACCCGACGGCTACAACGTCGGGTTCAACAGCGGTGTCGGCGCTGGTCAGACCGTCGACCATCTCCACGTGCACGTCATCCCTCGCTACCACGGTGATGTCGCAGATCCCCGGGGAGGTATCCGCAACGTGATCCCTGAGCGGGGGAACTACCTGCTCCCGGCTCCGATGGCACCGCCACCTCCTGCAAGCCTGGTGACGCCGCTGGACGGTCGGCTCTCGATCGAGCTGCTCCGGTGTCTGCACCGGCCCGATCTCGACCGCGTGGATCTGGTCGTCAGCTTC
>JAFDWA010000587.1 GCA_018268735.1 Actinomycetota bacterium
CCCAGCACGACGGTGTACGACGCCACCACCACCTCGACCGCTGCATCGGATCCGGGACCCAGGCGGCAGAAATGGACCGTCGCGACCGGCGCCAGCGTGTTCTCCTCTCCCACGGTGACCGGCAGCCCGAGCAGTCGACGGGTCGTCGTGGGCAGCGACGACGGGTCCGTCTACGCGATCGACGCCACATCAGGAGCGATCGCATGGACCGCCCACACCGGCGCACCGGTCCGCTCGTCACCGGTCGCGCTCCACGACGACGCCGTGGTCGTCGGCAGCGACGACGGTCGGGTCCGCTCGATCTCGATCGCAGACGGATCGACGCGGTGGACCGCACCGATGGGGTTCGAAGTCGTCTCCTCACCCCGGGTCGCCGGGGGCGTCGTGCTGATCGGTGCAGACCACCTGTACGCGCTCGACGCCTCGACAGGCGCTCGACGTTGGGTTGCCCAGGAGAGCGGACCGATCGTGTCCAGCCCGGCGGTCACGGGCGACATCGCCGTGGTCGGGAGCGAGGACCACGCCGTCTACGGCATCGACGTCGGCACCGGCGCGGTCCGCTGGCGTCTGCAGACCGGGGCGCCGGTGCAGTCCTCTCCTGTCATCGCCGGTGATCGAGCGATCGTGGGCGGTGCCGACGGCAACCTGTACTCGATCGAGAGCGAGACCGGGACGCTCCGCTGGTCGGTCGATCTCGGGGCACCGATCAAGTCGTCACCGGCGGTGGCGGGCGACGTCGTGGTCGTCGGGAACGATGCCGGCTCGGTGACCGCACGGAGGCTGTCGGACGGCTCCGAGGTCTGGCAGGCGCACACCTCGGACCGGATCGACTCCTCGCCCCGCGTCGTCGGCAACCGCATCGTCGTCGGAGGCAACGACCACGGCGTGCACGTCCTCGACCGGACGACGGGGACGAAGGTCGCGACCTTCCGGACCGGCGGGCCGGTCCTGTCGTCCCCGGCGGAGGTCGACGGCGACGTCGTCGTCGGCAGCTACGACCGCCACGTGTACCGGCTCGGCGTCCCGTAGCGGTCCTGGCTCAGCGGTCGTCGACGAACCTCACGACGACGCCACCGAGGCTGACGACGTCGCCGTCGCCCAGCACGGCACGACCCACCGGCTCGTCGTTGACGAAGGTGCCGTTGGTCGAGCCGACGTCCACGAGCATCGACTCGGCGCCCATGGTGACGATCTCGGCGTGGCGACGGCTCACCCTGCTGTCCGCGAGGCGCACGTCGACCCCCGGATCACGCCCCAGCGCCACCGTCCCGTCGGTCAGGACGACGACCTGGCCGTCGGGTAGTTCGAGTCGTGCGAGCGGCTGACCGTCGGGACGGAACGTCTCGGCCACACCGCCGGGCGTCGACGATCCCCGATCGGGCTCGAGGCGGTCGCTCTGGCGCAGGATGAGCTGCTC
>JAFDWA010000588.1 GCA_018268735.1 Actinomycetota bacterium
GGATCTCGTGCTGATCGACGAGCTCGTCGACGAGTGCTTCATGCCGGTGACCGTCGGCGGCGGAGTGAGGACGGTGGAGCACGTCGGGCAGCTGCTGGAGGTCGGCGCGGACAAGGTGTGCATCGGCACAGCGGCGATCGAGGACCCGGGTCTGGTCGAGCAGGCGGCGTCGCGGTTCGGCTCGCAGTGCATCGTCGTGTCGATCGACGTCCGCCGTGTCGACGGTGCCATGGTCGTGACCTCCCGGTGCGGGACGACGCTGCTCGAGCGGACGGTGGACGAGGTGCTGCGGTCGGTCCAGGACGCCGGGGCGGGCGAGCTGCTCGTCCAGTCCGTCGACCGCGACGGCACCATGTCGGGGTTCGACCTGGAGCTGCTGCGCACCATCGGCGCGCTGAGCAGCGTGCCGGTGATCGCAAGCGGGGGTGCCGGAACCTACGATGACCTGGTCGCTGCGATGGGCGTCGCCGGTGTCGACGCCGTTGCGGCAGCCAGCATGTTCCACTTCACGGAGCAGACACCCTTCGGGGCGAAGGACGCCCTGCGCCGCGCAGGCTTCCCCGTCAGGACGTGAGAGCGCGATGACCGACGAGAGCACCACCGACCCCGCCGCCGCCGGCTCCACCGAGTCCGGTGCCGGTGGGGCCGGGCCCACCGAGGCCGAGCGGCTCGAGGCCCTGTGGGCCGGACGGTTCGGTGACGACTACGTCCAGCGCAACGACGGAGCCTACGGCCACCGTGAGCACTTCTGGGTCGACATGCTCGGGCGGCTCACGCCGCGTCGGCTGCTCGAGGTCGGCTGCAACGTCGGCGGCAACCTCGAGTGGCTCGCGCCACGCATGGAACCCGGGTCGGTGTACGGGATCGACGTCAACCGCTCGGCCATCGAACGGATCCGTGGACGCCTGCCGTCGGTGAGCTCGCTGTGGGGACCGGCACGTGACCTCCCCTTCCGGGACCGCTGGTTCGACCTGGTGTTCACGATGGGCGTCCTCATCCACCAACCGGATGTCACGCTCCCGCTGGTCATGGCCGAGATGGTCCGGTGCTCGGACCGGTTCGTGCTGTGCGGCGAGTACCACGCGGCCGAACCGCAGGAGGTCGGATACCGCGGCCAGAGAGGCGCGCTGTTCCGGCGCGACTACGGCCGGCTGTTCCGGGAGATGTTCCCCGAGCTCCACCAGGTGGACACCGGATTCCTCTCCAGCGACGACGGGTGGGATGACGTGACCTGGTGGCTGTTCGAGCGAACCTGAACCCAGGATCCGGCGGGACGACAGCCCTTGGCAGCGAGTTGGTGGAGCGGCCTCACAGCGGTGCCCGGCCGAGGATGGCATCGCAGAGCCGGTCGAGTCGGGCGCTGCGACCGGTCGCCAACTCGTCGAGCCGCTCCACGGTGATCCGAGCGAGCCCTGGC
>JAFDWA010000589.1 GCA_018268735.1 Actinomycetota bacterium
ACTTGACCCTGTTCTCCAACGATCGCAGCTGCGTGGATCGCTGCCATCCTGCCGGCTCCGTAGAGAGCAAACCTCATGAGACGGGTCGACCATGAGCGACTGCGCGCCACCGTTCCCGGGCGCCCTCATCTAGCCATTGGTACAGCGGCCAGTCCGACGCAACGTCCCTTCCGACCCAGAGTCCGCAGATCACTGCGCAGAACCGATAGACGCCGAGGCGATCGGTGATCGTGGTGACCCTGTTGGCAGCCCGTTGCGCTCGCTGCGGATCGCCGTGACGAATGGCAGCGAAGCACTCGCCCATCCGCACGAAGACCTCGGCCGCCTGGTAGCCGCTGTCCTCGATCACCCCCAGGGCGACTGCGACTAGCTCGTCAAGGTCGGTCCCGTCGGACGCCCACCCGACCAACGTGACCCTCACCGCGGCGAGCTTGCTCAGGTCGAGCGCATTCTTGGCTCGTTCCGTCCGCTCGATGACGGCTCCGATCTCTTCGAGTACTTGATCAGGCTTGGACCACTGCCAAGTCTCGATCAGGTTCGTCTCCACCTTGGCCCTCAGCCCATCGCCGCCACATCGATCAGCGTGTTCGAGTGCCTCCCGGTAGGAGCGCGTGGCCGAGCGGAAGTCGGCGTTGTAACGGTGGATGTGGCCATGGAGCCTCAAACGCTCGACCTCGCGAGAACTCGCATCAGATCGAGGACTCGAACGGTCCAGCGCGGATGCGAAGTCACCAGCGAGGTAGCCGAGGTCGGCCAGCTGGTATTCCGCGTGCCACCGCACGCTGCCGCTTGAGGAACTGGAGAGGTGGATGTACTCGTCGCTGACGCTCTGGTAGTCGCCGAGGTTGCGTCTCGCGTTAGCCAAGTGGAGCCGGAAGAGGTCGTTGATCGGCTCGGGAAGGACGCCATCGTTCACAGCGTCTTGAAGCAGCCGGACAGACTCGGGCAAGGAACCCACCCGGCGCTCCACGATGCCTGCGAGGCCCGTGCTGAATGCACTGCGTACAGTTCCGTCTTGGTGGACCGAGCGATCGGCGGCTCGAAGAACCCGCCATTGGCCCCGTTCGACGGCCAGCTCGGAGGCGTCGTACAACCAGCTGGGGACTTCCTGAACGTTAGCGAGCGCTTCGAGAGCTTGGGTGAGCGCGGCTTCGGCCCCACCTGAATCGTTGCGTTGGGCGTAGGCGTCCCATCGTCCCTCGAGGTGGTCGAGCGCGCGTGCCGTTGCCGCGCTCCACTCCCGCCTTGACCAGCCGTCGTCGAGCTGGGGGTCGACCGCACGAATCGAATCCCGGAGGGCCGCCGGGATTGACAGACCGAAGGGCTCGGGAGCGCTGCTGTCGACGTACGAGCGGCTCAGCACGCGCTTGACCACCGCATCGCTTGGGGCACCGCTTGCAGCGGACG
>JAFDWA010000058.1 GCA_018268735.1 Actinomycetota bacterium
TTCAGCGGGAGACCGTCGACCCAGGTGTTCCGGTTGCAGGGTCGCTTCGCCAACGCCCTGCCCGTCGCTGCGTCCCCCGTGTCGGTGCGCGCCGACGGGCTCGTGTTCCAGCGGCCGGACGGGTCGCTGTTCGCCGCGCGCGGGTTCGGAAGGGGCGCTGTGTACAGCGTGGACAGCCGTCAGCCCGATGCCTCCGCCGTGGCGCTGGAGCAGGACCGTGGCGCCATCCCGCCGGAGGTCTCGGCGCGGTATGCACGCCCCGCCCGTACGACTGACCGGGTGCGGAACCTCGCCGAGAGCATCGCCGGATCCTCGCAGTCCCAGTTCGCGAAGATCCGAGCGCTCGAGGGTTGGATGGGCCAGCACCTGACCTACTCGATCGACGCGCCGCTCGCTCCGAAGGGTGTGGACGTCGTCGACGACTTCCTCTTCACCTCGAAGGTCGGATGGTGCGAGCAGATCGCCAGCAGCCTGGTGGTCATGCTGCGCGAGGTCGGGGTGCCGGCACGGCTTGCCACGGGGTTCGCTCCCGGCGAGGCCGATCGTTCCTCGGGTCGGTTCATCGTGCGTGAGCGTGATGCCCATGCATGGACCGAGGTCTGGTTCGCGGGCATCGGCTGGGTTCCGTTCGATCCCACCGCAGCGGTGCCGTTCGCCGGCGATCCGTCAGCACGACAGCCAGCGTTCCCGATCGGGTTCCCCATCGTGGCGGTCGTCCTCCTGCTGGTCGCTGCAGCGGTGCTGGTCTCGGCGCCGGCGGCGCGACGCTGGCACCTGTGGCGCGGTCGCCGGGCGAGGGCTGGAGCGGCCCGGCGCCTGGCTGCCGAGCGATGGGACGTGCGCGTCGAGCACGAGCTCGAGGAGCTGGGTCGTGAGGTGGGACGACCCAGGGTGCCGTCGGAGACCGTGTCGACACACGCCCGCGATCTGGCTGCGGTGACCGGTCGCCCTGAGCTGGCCGAACAGGGAGCAGCGGTCGACGAGCATCGCTATGCACCGCCACGGGACACTTCGGGGTGACCGCTGGGAAGTCGTCCTCGGCGGTCGCATGGGTGGGTCAGATCAGTTGCCGCCCCGGGACCACGCGGCGGCCGCGTCGGGATAGACGGTCTCGCAGGGGATGCCGTTGTGGTCGGCGTCCATCTGCTCCGGTCGACCCCAGTACAGGAAGTACTCGATCGCCGCGTCGACGTCGTAGCCCATCGCCTTGAGGTCCCTGCAGAAGTACCCCTGCGGAAGGGTGCGGACGTCGGCCAGGCTCGGCGCCGTCACCAAGGTGTTCGTCGTGGGCGTGGTGGGTGTCGTGTCCGTCGTGATCGAGGTGCTCGGACCTGTCGTCGGGTCCGGGGACTCCGCGGTGGTCGCCGGCGAGGTCGGCTCAGGCCCCGAGACGACCTTGGCCACGAGGAGCGTGGCCGCCGCCCCGAGGATCACCGCCCCGGTCACCAACAGCACGATCGTCAGCGGGGTCAGACCGTCGCGGCGGTTCTGGTACCGGGGATCGGGTGGGGGTGGCAGGGTCGGGCCGCCCGGTGCTGGTGCTTGGCTCCAGCCCGGGGTGCCGTACGGGGCGGGAGCGCCCGGTGGTGGAGAACCCGGTGGTGGAGAACCCGGTGGTGGGACAGGCGGCACGGTGCGCTCGGTGGCCGGATCCGAGACGACCGGCACCGGTTGCGTCGGCTGCGATGCCGGACCGATCGTGTGCTCGCGCGCCTGGTCCGGAACCGACTGGGTCGGCGGCGTGGGCGTCGACGGGTTGGACGGGTTCCACGGATCGGTCATCTGGACATCCCTTCGCCATGGCCAAACATAGGGGTCGCAATCGACAGGATGTGTCGATTCCACGCCCTAGAAGCGGCGAGGAGGACCTTTGGCCACTCGGATCGCTAGCGTCGGGTCCGATGCAGGTCGGCGTCGCCCTTCCCACCATGGCCCGCGACTACACCCGTCGCACCACGATCACCTGGGCCCAGGGCATCGACGTCGGCCCGTTCTCGAGCGTCTCCTGCGGGGAGCGCCTCAGCTTCCACAACCAGGAGATGCTCGTCACCGCGGCGGCGGCCGCGGCGCTGACCGAGCGGGTCCGCGTGTTCCTGAACGTCGCGGTCGGTCCGCTGCACTCCGCCGGCCTGCTGGCCAAGCAGGTGGCGACGCTCGACGTGCTCTGCGACGGACGGGTGACCCTCGGACTCGGCGTCGGCGGGCGCGAGGCGGACTACCGGACCGCGGGGTCCTCCTTCGACGGCCGCCACCGACGCCTCGACGACCTCGTCGCAGAGCTGCGACGGCTCTGGTCGGGACATGCCCCGTTCGACGGCGCCGACTCCGTCGGGCCCGTGCCGGTGCAGCACGGCGGACCGGAGCTGCTCGCCGCGGCGATGGGTCCCAAGGCGCTCGCCCGGGCCGCTCGCTGGGCCGACGGCGTCACCGGGTTCTCGATCGACGCGGACGCCGCCGGGATCGCCGCTGCTGCCGATGCCGCACGGACGGCGTGGACCCGGGCGGAGCGGGATCGCCCACCCCGACTCGTCACCGGCTGCTTCGCCGTGCTCGGCACCCACGACGACCGCGGCGTGCTGCAGGCGTTCACCTACGACTACCTCGCGATCTTCGGCGACCACTTCGCCCGCGCCGTGGCCGACGCAGCGACCGTGCACGGGGCGGCCGGGCTCGAGCGGGTGCTCGACGACGCCGACGCGGCCGGTGTCGACGAGTTCGTGGTCGTACCCGGGACCGTCGACCCTGCCTGCCTCACCGCCATCGTCGAGGTCGTCGGGGCTCGCGGCCCTGCTGCATGACGACCCACCCGCCGGTGCGCAGCCACTGCCACCGGCGACCTCGACCGTTCGCTGCGCGTGCCCGCGACCTCATCGCCGTGACGGTCCTCGCCGTCGCAGTCCTCTTCGGGGTGGCGGCCTGCGTCGAGGACGACGCCGGCGTCGCCCTGCCGGTCACGACACGGTCGACAGCGACACGATCGGCGGCGCCCGCCGACCCTGCTTCGCCCACCAGCGTGGCGCGATCCGCAACGCTGCTCGACGCGGTGTGCGCCGGTCGGTCGACGGTCGCCGATGTCGGCACCGTCACCGACGCCGACATCTCCGAGGCGTCCGGTGTCGTCGCCGGTCGCCGCACGAGCGTCGGCAGCGATGCGACGCCGTGGTGGGTCCACAACGACAGCGGCGACGCCGCCCGGGTCTTCGCGATCGACGGATCGGGTGCGGTGCTCGCGACGGTCGACCTCGACGGCGTCCAGTCCGGCGACTTCGAGGACATCGCCGCGGGGCCGGGCACCGCTCGCAGCGAGCCACCGCTGCTGTACGTGGGCGACATCGGCAACAACCGCGTGATCTCCGGCGCCGTGGGAGCGGCGATGGCAGGTGCTGCGGGTGGCGGTGCTGGGGGTGGTGGTGCAGCGGGCGGTGGTGCTGCTGCCGGCGGGGTCCGCGACGTCGTTCGCGTCCATCGCTTCGAGGAGCCGGAGGTTCCCTCGACCCCGGCGGCGGACCCGAAGGCCGCACCCGTGCTGCACCTGCGGCCCGACACGATCGTCCTGCGCTACCCCGACGGAGCGCACGACGCTGAGGCGATGCTCGTCGACCCGCTCGGCGGCGACCTGCTGGTCATCACCAAGGACTGGACGCTCAAGGGGCGTGCCGGCGTGTACCGGATCGGTGGGATCGCCGAGCTCGCCGACGGCACGAACGCCACACTCGAGTCCGTGGGGACCGTCGAGCTGGCACCGGGCGAGCTCGTGACCGGCGCCGACGTCACCCGTGACGGCACCGTCGTCGCGCTGCGCTCCTACGGTGCAGTCCACCTGTACCGCAGGGTGCCGGGCCAGCCGTTGTGGTCCGCGTTCGATGGCGCCGCGTGTGCCGGCCCGGTCCCCGACGAGCGTCAAGGCGAGTCGATCGGCTTCGCTGCCGACGGCGGCTCGTACATGACGCTGTCCGAGGGCAAGCGACCGGTCCTGCACCTGACCGCACCCTGATCCGGCGACCGTGATCGAAGCCGGTGGCGCCGTCATGGCGACCGTGATCGCGGTCGACGCAGGTGTCGCCCGCGGAATCCGTTGACAGCCCGGCGGTCATGCCCGAGGCTGGCTGCCAGGGAGCGGCGCGAGGGAGCGCCGACCCGCGGAGGAAGGGAACCACGTCATGGGGAACCGTCTCGGCGTCGCGATCGCCGCCTGTCTGCTCGTCCTGGGTGCCGTCGCCTGCACGCCACCACCGTCGCCGGCTCCTCCGTGGGTCAAGGTCATGTACCTCCACCCGACGGATCGACCAGTTCGGGCGGACTACGCGAGCGCGATCGACAGCGCCGTCAACGGTGTCCAGGCGTGGTACAGCTCCCAGCTCGGCGGCAAGACCTTCGTGCGCGCACCGGGTGTGCAGGACTGCGCGCTGCCCGGCAACTCGGCGTACTACAAGACCCAGTCCTGGACGCGGGTCCTCCACGACGTGCAGTCCTGTGCGCCGGTCGGGACCAACGGCTCGGACGTGACCTGGGTGCTGTACGTGGACGTCATCGACGCATGTGGAGCTGACCGCCTCGGCGCGGGCACGACCGGCCTGACGATGCTGCCCCGAGCGGATCTCGAAGGGCTCGTCGGCGAACCACAGGAGGACGCGTGCGGCGACGTCAACCACATGCCGACGACTCGATGGGTCGGAGGGCTCGGCCACGAGATGGGCCACGCCTTCGGCCTGCCTCACCCGGCTGGATGTGACGCCGGTCTGCCCACGTGCGACGCCAACTCGATCATGTGGGTTGGCTACGCGGCCTACCCGAACACGTATTTCAACGCCGCTGAGCGGACCCAGCTGCTGACATCGCCGTTCATCCGCTGACCTTCGGGCTGCCGGCTCCGAGCAGCGCTCGCGCCTTCGTTCGTGTGCGAGATCGACGCGTGGCGGGTCGATCTCGCACACGAACGCCCGATGTCCGGGCCCGGTCGGATTGGTCGGGCGGGCGGACCAGACGGATCTGACCGATCAGGCGCCGAGTCGCGCCTGCAGGTTCTCGTCGAGCGCGGCGAGGAACTCCTCGGTGGTGAGCCACGGCTGGTCGGCGCCGACCAGCAACGCCAGGTCCTTGGTCATCTGGCCGCCCTCGACGGTCGCGACGCACACGTGCTCCAGTGCGTCGGCGAACTCGGTCACCTCGGGCGTGCCGTCGAGCTTGCCTCGGTGGCTCAAGCCCTGCGTCCAGGCGAAGATCGACGCGATCGGGTTCGTGGAGGTGGGGTTGCCCTTCTGGTGCTCACGGAAGTGGCGGGTGACGGTGCCGTGCGCTGCCTCGGCCTCGACGGTGCGGCCATCGGGCGTCATCAGTACCGACGTCATCAGCCCGAGCGAGCCGAAGCCCTGGGCGACGATGTCGGACTGCACGTCGCCGTCGTAGTTCTTGCAGGCCCAGAGGTAGCCGCCCTCCCACTTGAGCGCGGCAGCGACCATGTCGTCGATCAGGCGGTGCTCGTAGGTGAGACCCGCTGCGGCGAACTCCTCGGCGAACTCGGCGTCGAAGACCTCCTGGAACAGGTCCTTGAACTGGCCGTCGTAGGCCTTGAGGATCGTGTTCTTCGTCGACAGGTAGACGGGGTAGTTGCGCTGCAGGCCGTAGCGGAACGAGGCGCGGGCGAAGTCGCGGATCGAGTCGTTGAAGTTGTACATCCCCATCGCGACGCCGCCGCCGTCGGGCATGTCGACGACCTCGAGCTCCATCGGTGCGGAGCCGTCGGCCGGCGTGTAGGTCATCGTGATGGTGCCGGCGCCGGGGGCCTTGAAGTCGGTGGCCTTGTACTGGTCGCCGTGGGCGTGGCGGCCGATCACGATCGGCTTGGTCCAACCGGGGACCAGGCGGGGGATGTTCGAGCAGATGATCGGCTCGCGGAACACGACGCCGCCGAGGATGTTGCGGATCGTGCCGTTCGGGGAGCGCCACATCTTCTTGAGGCCGAACTCCTCGACACGGGCTTCGTCGGGGGTGATCGTGGCGCACTTGACGCCGACGCCGTGGGTCTTGATCGCGTTGGCCGCGTCGATCGTGATCTGGTCGTCGGTGGCGTCACGGGACTCGATCGACAGGTCGAAGTAGCGCAGGTCGACGTCGAGGTAGGGGAGGATCAGCTTGTCCTTGATGAACTCCCAGATGATGCGGGTCATCTCGTCGCCGTCGAGCTCGACGACCGGGTTCAGGACCTTGATCTTCGCCATCGGGATTCGCACCTCTTCTGTTCAGCGTCGGTTGTCAGCGTCGGTCGGTGGGCAGGCCGAAAGCATACAGGTTGCAGACAAGTTCACCCGCCCCACCCGCTGCGCTCCCCGCCTTCCGCGATATAGGGGTCGCGCGCGACAAGGTGTGTCGCGATCCGCGCACCAGAAATCGTGGCCGAGTTCGTGCTGGACGACGGCGCGCACATGTGCGGACCCCTCGGGATACTGCAGCATGGGCCCGAGATCGGTGAGGTCCAGGCCGATCTGACCGGTCACGTAGGACATCGGTCCGTGGTCGAGCGACACGCCTTCCGGGCCTCCGAGTCCCGCGACGTTGCCGCCTTGCTCCCCGCCGGTGTGGTCGACCGCGAGGCCGGCGACGACGTCCGGGCTCGACCAGCTGATCAGCTCCGGGGCTCGGAGACGACCGGTACGCCCGTCGAGCGGCGGCGGAGGTCAGCGGATCGTGCAGCCCGTCCTCGCTCGGCATGGGTCGGCTCGCGGGGCACGTCGCTGTGGCCCCCGTCGTCGAGGAAGCGGCGCAAGGCCTCGTCGAAGTCGACGTCGTCGGAGCTCTGCTCGCCGTCCACCTCGGGAGAGACCACCCACCGACACCCCGCCGGTTCTGGGGAGCAGGAGCGACACACCTCGTCGTTCGCGACCCCCCGATGTCCGCCTGGTGGGCAGCGGGGTACGCTCGCCTGAGACCGAGACCAACGCGCCGAACGACCGCATCGCGAGCAGCGCACGAACCACCAGGGGGACAACGTGAAGGTCTACGACAACCTCTACATCAACGGCGCATGGGTGCCGCCGATCGCCGACAAGGGCCACATCGACGTGATCGACTCCTCCACCGAGGAGGTCATGGCCAAGGTCGCCCAGGGCGGTCGTGAGGACGTCGACCGCGCCGTCGCCGCCGCCAAGGACGCCTTCACCTCGTGGTCGACCACGCCGGTCGACGTGCGCGCCAAGTACGTGCGTGACATCGGCACCGGCCTGATGGCCCGCTTCGCCGACATCGCCACCACCATCTCCGGCGAGGTCGGCTCGCCCAAGGCGTTCGCCGAGATGGTCCAGGCCGGGCTGTCGGTCGGCGACTGGGACACCTACGCACGCATCGCCGAGGAGTTCGAATGGGAGACGCAGGTCGGCAACAGCCTCGTCGTCCGTGAACCGATCGGCGTGGTCGGCGCGGTGACGCCGTGGAACTACCCGCTGTACCTCATCGTCTGCAAGGTCGGTCCCGCCCTCGCCGCCGGGTGCACCGTCGTGCTCAAGCCGGCGAGCTACACGCCGCTCAACGCCATCATCCTCACCGAGGTCATCCACGAGGTCGGCCTGCCTGCCGGCGTGTTCAACCTCGTGGTCGGTCCCGGCGGCGAGGTCGGCGAGGCGATCGCCACCCATCCCGACGTCGACATGGTGTCGCTCACCGGCTCCGGCGAGGTCGGCGCCCAGGTGTCGAAGGACGCTGCCGACACCGTCAAGCGCGTCGGCCTGGAGCTCGGCGGGAAGTCCGCCAACATCGTGCTCGACGACGCGGATCCCGCAACGGTCGCGATGGGGGCGGTGTTCGGCTGCTTCCTCAACTCCGGTCAGACGTGTTCGGCGCTCACCCGCCTGCTGGTGCCCCGCTCCCGGGAGCAGGAGTTCGTCGACGCGATCGTCGCCGAGGCCTCCCAGGTCCGCCTCGTCGACCCGCATGCTGACGAGCCCGACATCTTCCACGCCCTCGGGCCGATGGTGTCGCGGTCCCAGCAGAAGACGGTGCAGGACTACATCCAGAAGGGCATCGACGAGGGTGCGACGGTCGTCGTCGGTGGTGCCGGGGCACCCGAGGGCTTCGACACGGGCTTCTACGTGCAGCCGACGGTGTTCACCGGCGTGACCCCGGACATGACGATCGCCCAGGAGGAGATCTTCGGCCCGGTGCTGTCGATCATCGCCTACGAGGACGAGGACGACGCCGTGCGCATCGCCAACGGGACCGTGTTCGGCCTCGGCGGTGCGGTCCAGTCAGCTGATGTCGAGCGGGCCAAG
>JAFDWA010000590.1 GCA_018268735.1 Actinomycetota bacterium
TGGGCGCTCCCGACGCCACTGCTGGTGATCGCGACGCAGAACCCGTTCGGACAGGTCGGGACCTTTCCGCTGCCGGAGAGCCAGCTCGACCGGTTCTCCACCGTCGTGACGCTCGGTCTCCCGGACCGCTCATCGGAACGTGAGATCGTGACGGGCAACGGCGGGGCCCGAGCGCTGGCCGGCCTCCGTGCCGTGACGAGCCCGGAGGAGCTGGTCGAGGTGCAGCGGTCGGTCGCTGACACGTTCGTCGCCGATGCCGTGGTCGAGTACCTGCTCGACCTCGTCGCTGCGACTCGATCCGATGTGCGGCTCACACACGGGGTGTCACCTCGCGTGTCGACCGGGCTGATCGGCCTCGCCCGCGCTCGCGCCGCGGTCGTCGGTCGGGACTTCGTCACACCCGAGGACGTACAGGCCGTGTTCGTCGGCGCGTGTCGTCACCGGGTCCTGATCGAGGGTCGGGTCGACACCGCCGCGTCAGCGGCGGTGCTCATCGAGATCCTCGCCGGGACCCCGGTGCCACGTCCGTGACATGCCCACCACACCGAGGCGGAGGTTCGACCCCGTGCGGAACCGAGTGCCGAGAGTCCACGGTCGCCGTCGACTCCGTGTGCACGCGACGCCGACCGGCGCGCTGGTCGTCCTCGCGTTGGTGGTGTCCATGGCGGTTGCCCCCCAGGTCGCCGACCCCAGGATGGCGGGATTCGTGTGGGCAGCAGTGCTCGGGATGCTCCTCGTCGGTGTGCTCTGGCCGCTCATCACGCTGCTCGCCCTGCGTGTTGAGGACGGATCGTCATCGGCCGGCAGCACGCGACCCGTCCGTGCCGGCACCGCCACGGAGGTCCGGCTCCGCGTGGGTTCGCGCCTCTCGGAGGTGGCCGTGCGATGGAGCAGATCGCCGACTGTCGTCGATGTCGCTCCCGGTCCGGTCACCGGCGTCGGAGTGCCGATCACCCCGCTGCGTCGCGGCGAGTACCGCCGGCTCCGGGTCCGCGTGAGCTGCGACGCTCCGTTCGGGATCGTCGAGGTGACACGAACCGAGGTCATCGAGCTGGAGCAGCCACTGGTCGTCGGACCGTTCGCCGTGCGTTCCGGGGAGGTCCGCGACCCGGACGGCGGTGTCATGGGCGACCTCGTCGCATCTGCCATCGGTCACGGAGGGGACACCGTCCGCTCCGTCCGCCCGTACGTCGCCGGCGATCCGGCGCACCTCGTCCACTGGCCGAGCACCGCACGAACTGGTTCGCTCGTGGTGCGCGAGCTCGAGCCCCCTGCCGAGCGTGCTGTCGCTGTCGTCGTCGACCTCGGACCCGCGGCAACCACCTCGCCGTGTGGCACCGGTCCGGGCGCGTCCGCTGGCCCGGCTCCAGCCACCCGTTCGTTCGAGCCCATCTCCCCGATGGCA
>JAFDWA010000591.1 GCA_018268735.1 Actinomycetota bacterium
AGCACGAGCGCGACCACCCCTGGGATGCCGTGCTCGCTGAGCATCCGGGTGAACTCGGTGTGCGACGACGCCTCGCTCGCGCAGTTGTCGGTCCGGATCTTGCAGATCTCGTAGGTCAGCCGCTGGTACTTCGTCATGCCGGGTCCGACGCCGAAAAGGAAGTTCCGCCCGAAGATCTGCAGGTCGTTCGTGGCCAGTTCGGTGCGGGCCGTCTCTGTGTTCGAGAAGCGCTGCTGGAACATGCCGCCGGTGAACGACTCGAGCCGCGGGAAGACGATGAAGTACGCGAGGGCGAGCGAGATGGCGGCGAAGAGGATGATCCGGTTGCGGATCCGTCGGTCGCGTGACTGGGTGATGGCGAACACGGCCACTGCGATGCCGAGGGAGAACGACCCCCCGCGTGAGAACGTGAGGAGCGTCTGGACGGCCAACGCCAACGTGAGCACCGCTGCGATGACCCGGGTGATCCGCTCGCGCTCGATGACGATCAACAGGACCGCCGCCATCATCCCGATGGAGAGCGCGGCGGAGACCTGCACCGGACCGAAGCCGCCGGAGGTGGCGAAGTTCGACTGCTTGGAGAAGGTGATGGCCGACGTCGCGAGGTCCTCTCGCATGTCGGACACGGCGATCGTGAGGGGCCCGACCGTGCTCACCAGGATTGTCCAGAGCATCCGTCTGTAGAGCTGGCGTGTCATGGTCACCTGAGAGGTGACCATCACGAATGTCGCGAGCGCGATCGGTCCGCTGAGGGCGAACGCGATGATCTCGCGGGATCCGCTTCCTGCGGTGCGGATCGTCGCCGCGGCAGCGGGCAGGAGCAGCAGGCCGTAGAGGGCCGCGAGCCGCGCGTCGCGGCCGAGGTGCCGCAGGACGAGGATCACCGAGAGCAGCGAGAGCGCGATCACGAGGTACGGGGCGGTCAGGTAGAACACCGGCACCCGGGTCTGACGCCACAGCACTTCGGAGCCGGTGGTGTAGGCGATTGTGAGGATGACGATTGAGAGATCGCGTCGTAGGAGGCCGTAGAAGCCGACGGCGATGATCAACATCGCATGGACGAAGCCGAGGAAGCGGACATCCTTGAGTGCGAGCGCCAGCACGACCTCACCCAGGAGTGCGAAGCAGATCAGCATCCACCGCGGGATCTGCAGGCGCGCGAAGCGGATCTCTCGTTCGGTTGTCGGTGCGTCCTGGTTGAGCGTCACCTCGGTGACAGACAGCGTTCAGGCCCCCTGGTCGGTCCTCACCGAGGAGTCTAAGGGCGTATCGGCCGTTCCCGACCGGCGGGGTGACAGGTTCTCTGGACCGCGTCCGCGCCGGGGCTCGGCAATGCAACTCCGAGAGCGTTGTGCGATGCTCAGTTGTGCGCGGCTGCGTGGAGTGCTGCGATCCGATCGCGGAG
>JAFDWA010000592.1 GCA_018268735.1 Actinomycetota bacterium
GTGGCCTGCATCACGATCATCGGCATCCCGTTCGGGATCCAGGCGTTCAAGCTGGCCGGCTACGTGATGTGGCCCTTCGGTCGGACGCTGCACGAGAGCACGGGACATCGGTTCTCGAAGGGCGTCATGAACGTGATCTGGATCGTCGTCGGTGGGCTGTGGCTCGCGATCGAGCACGTGCTGTTCGGCGCGATCCTCTGCATCACGATCATCGGCATCCCGTTCGGCATCAAGAACTTCTCGATGGCCAAGCTGGCGCTGTTCCCGTTCGACTACTCGGTCGGGCCGGTCGCCGACCGCGCACCCGCCGAGGCGGGCCCCGTCGTCACCGCCTGATCGAGGCACACCCCGAACGCGGGCTCGGCCCGGTCCCGCGTCGCCAACTGCGGCGAGAGGTGCCCGTCACGGGATCGACCCATGGCGGGAACCGCTCACGCGGTGAGCAACGGCCAGACCTCGGCCCCGAAGCGCTCGATCTGATCGGCCACCTCCGATGCCGAGCGGCCGACGAACCGCAACTGCCACTGGTTCACGTCGAGGTGCAGGTACTTCGACAGGCCCTCGGCGATCTCACCCGGCGAGCCGGTCAGCGTCCAACGGCCCACCTCGAAGTCGGGGGCGCCGATGTGGATCGGTTCGACGTTGACCCCCATGTCGATCTCGTCGGGCATCCCCGCCGCGGCACGCAGCTCGCGGATCCGGGCGACCGCAGCGCGCATGCCCCCCGGGGGTGGGCCTTGCGGCAACCAACCGTCGGCGAGCTGCGCCGCTCGGCGCATCGCAGCAGGTGACGAGCCACCGACCCAGATGGGAGGACCGCCAGGTTGCACGGGTCGGGGCGCCACGCCGACGCCGACGGCGGCGCCCGGACCGCCGACGGTCGGGAACTCGTCGGTGAACGCGGCGCGGATCACGGGGATCGCGTCCTCGACGGCCCGCCCGCGCCCCGCGTAGTCCACACCGAGCAGGTCGAACTCGGCCTCGAGGTGCCCGGCCCCGGCTCCGAGCACCGCGCGACCGCCCGACAGCACGTCGAGGGTCGTGAACGACTTCGCCACCTGCAGCGGATGCCGGTACGGGAGGACGTACACGTGGCTCACCAGTCGGACCCGCTCGGTCTGCGCAGCCAGCCAACCGAGCGTGGCGATCGTGTCGTACCAGGTGGTCGACATCGCCTCGTCCGACGGTCGCGGGATGGCGACGTGGTCGCAGACCGCGACGTAGAACGCGCCGGCGCGGTCGGCAGCGGAGGCGACCGTCGACAGCTCGACGGGTCCGGCATCGAGCTCCCAGGGCTGGCGGTATGCGGTCGACTTCGACTGCACGGGGAGCTGCAGGCCCCAGACGATCGTGTCGGCGGGGACGATGGCTGCCACGGACCGATGCTACGGGCACCGACCGTG
>JAFDWA010000593.1 GCA_018268735.1 Actinomycetota bacterium
TTCTCCGGAGCGTTGTGGTAGCGCAGCGGGATCCAGCCGGTGTGCGCGATGCGTCCGACGACACCGGAGCCCGGCACCACCTCGTGCCCGTCGAGATCGAGGACCTTCGTGCCCTCGGCGACGTTGTCGTAGCGGATGACGTTGCCGGGATCCTCACCGGGCTGCAGCCGCTGGCTTCCCTGGATGCCGGTCTCCGATGAGCCGAAGCCGTCGGTGAACATGGCGTTCGGCACGATCGCCTGCACCCGTTGGCGGGCGGTCGCGCTGAGGGGGGCGCCGCCGTTGGAGAACACGTACATCGACGACACGTCGTAGGGACCGCTCAGGTCCCACTCGTCGAGCAGCGGTCGGGCCATGGCGTCGCCGACGATCGTCAGGAAGCTCACGTGCTCGGCCTCCACGGTGCGCCACACGACGGCCGGATCGAACCGACCGACGTGCAGGACGACCTTGGCACCGCACAGGAGCCACATCAACGACACCCACTGTGCGGCGGCGTGCATCATCGGTGCGAGGGCGTAGAAGACGAGGTCGAAGTCGATGATCCGATCGACGGTCTCCTCCGGTGAGGCCACCGGGCCGCTCATCCGCAGCGGATCCCCGCCCCCGATGCAACCGAAGAAGGCGTCACCCATCCGCCACACGACCCCCTTCGGCAGGCCGGTGGTGCCACCCGTGTAGATGACGTAGAGGTCCTCGTCACCCCGACCCTCGACGACCGGTCGCTGCGGCGACGATCCGGCGAGGGTGGACTCGTAGTCGGCACCGTCGGGCACATCTGTCAGGTCGACCGTCCCGGTGCCGGGCTCGGCGACGACCAGCGTGTGGCGCAGCGTCGGGACGTCGGCTGCGATCTCGGCGACCCGCCCGACGAAGTCCTGTTCGCACACCACGGCGACGAGGCCGGCGTCGGCGAACAGGTAGCGCAGCTCGTCGGCGACGTAGCGGTAGTTGATGTTGACCGGGACGGCCCGGATCTTGAACGCAGCGAGCAGCGTCTCGATGTACTCGGTGCCGTTGGTCAGGTAGCAGCCGACGAAGTCGCCCGGACCGATGCCGACGGATCGCAGGTGGTTCGCCAGCCGGTTGACCCGCTCCTCGAGCTGCGTGTAGGTGAGTCGACGCTGCCCTGCGACGAGCGCTTCTCGCTCGCCCACCCGGTCGGCCACGGCTTCCCACTGGTCCGCGAGGTTGTAGGTGTGCGCCGCCGGCGGCGTGGATGTGTCCCCCGTCATGGCGGTCGACCGTACCTGACACGGACGGCGCGCCTCGCAGCATCGGGCTGCTCAGCCAGCGCCTGCTCAGCCGCCCGGCGCGCTGTCGCCCGGTGCCGGTTCCCCTGGTGCCGGTTCCCCTGGTGCTGCGTCGTCCGACAGGGCACGCACCGGGATCACGGCACC
>JAFDWA010000594.1 GCA_018268735.1 Actinomycetota bacterium
CGGAAGCACGCACGCTCCCACCCGCACGTCGGCGGTACTTCTGCGGTCGAAGTCGCTTGAGCATCTCTGCGATGCGCTTCATCACCTCAGCGGTGACGGTCTGGTCACCGAGCGACTCCTCGCGCGCCTCAGCGATGACGGACTTGACCGCCTCTGGGAGCTGTTCCTTGAACTGTCGCGACCAGGTCAGGAGCGCCTCGTCGTTCTCCATCACCTGGGTCTTCGTCTTTGCCAGCATGACGTGCGCACGGGCGAAGTCGGAGTCGACCTCGGCGAACCCCCCGACCGGCTCGATCACCAGCGAGACCCTCGACTTCCCGAAGACGATACCGAAACGAGCGAAGAGGGCGTTCGACCCAATGCCCTCACGCCAGTCGTGCAGCTCACCCTGGTACATGACAGCGATACGGCCAGGGCCTGCTGTCCGACTCGTCACGTCGGGAGCGCCCTTCACGCGGTCGACTGGAAAGCACCAGTAGTGAATCCGGGCCCCCGGAACGTGCAGGAGGGGATCACCAGCACACTCGATGGTCCCGTGTGTGTCGTAGGGCAGGTTCCCGGTCGACCGCAGCCACTCGGATGCATCGGTCCACACGGCGCAGGTTCCTCGGATCGCAGACGGCTTGAAGTACATCGTGTCCGGATCCTTGGACCGCCCCGAGATCAGGTCCTGGTTCACCGCGGATCCGGTGACCACATTGGATCGGCCCTGCCCGACGGGCACATCAGCCTTGATGTCGATGTTCGTGTCGAGGATTCCATAGCGGGTGTTGAGGTACTTCTCGACCCAGTTCGAAGGCTGACCGAGCAACGTGTCCTCGACCCCCTCCGTGCCGTGGAAGGTCACGATCGTGCCCGACCCGGCGCCGAGGATCTCCGACGGGAAGAGGTCGTCCGCGTGCCGCGAGATGTCCACGGTGCGCTCGCCGTTCGTGCCAAGCGGGAGGAAGTCGTAGCCCGTGTGCGGATCGCGACCGAGCTTGCACATCGTCGCCTCACCATCTCGCAGCGTCCGGATGGAGACCCCAGCCGGATGCCGGGTCGGACCGGAGATCTTCAGGCCCATGCCCTGGTTCCCGCCCTTGCCCTGGTTGTTGTTGGCGCCCGACACGGCGAGGGTCTTGGCGTAGCGCTGGACCTCTTCGCGGGTCATGCCGTCGCCGTTTCCCATCACCGAGAGTCGCCAGATGGGCGTGCCCCCCTGAGCCACCTCGGCGTCGATGGTGGTCCAGTCGACACCGACCCGAATCCACGGACGGTACGGCTCCCCCCGCTCGAGCTTCTCCGCAGCCCGGCGAGTGACGGCCTCCAACTCGTTGTGGAAGGCCTCACGGATCTCTTGGTGGGGAAGCAGTTCGGCTTCGAGCTTGTCCGCGACGAAGTCCGCGTTCTCGA
>JAFDWA010000595.1 GCA_018268735.1 Actinomycetota bacterium
TGGAGCGCAGCTCCCCGGACGTGGTGGCATGGGAGCGACGCAGCGTGCCGACGAGGAGGATCGGCGACTCGGCGAGCTCCGCAGCGAGGTGTCGCAGCAGCCGCAGCGCTGTCGGCTGTGCACGGTGCAGGTCGTCGACGAGCACCACCAGCGGCGCCTGTTCCGCGACTCGCCGCAGGAGGTCTGCTGCGGCGCCGAACACGAGGTGTCGGGCGGTGGCGTCATCGGTGCTGGTCGGATCCGGTGTCGTCCTGACGCGCTCGGCCAACCTCGGACACAGTCGGACCAGCTCGCCACCGCAGCGGGCGACGTGCTCCATCAACAGCGGCAAGGGGAGGTTCTCGACGCACGAGGTGAGCATCGACCGGAACGGTTCGAGCGGTGCGACGTTGTCGCGGCACTGTCCGTAGAGGACGACCCCGGTGCCGGCCGACGTGACGGATCGAGCGAGGTCGGCGAGCAGCGTGGTCCGCCCGATCCCCGACTCGCCGACCAGGACGACGCTGCGGCGGGTTCCAGATCCGAGGAGGTCGACCTCGTCGCGGAGCATCTGTCGGAGGGGCCCGCGACCCGAGGCCGGGGCGGACTGCGAGAGCGTGCGGGGCAGGGGGATGTGCAGCGCCACGTCACCTGCAGGATCTCGGACGGGCCCTGCGCTCGGCGCGTCGTCGAGCCCGTTCCAGCCGGTGGCGATCCGTCGTTCGATGCGCACGACCTCGGGTGAGGGCTCTGTGCCCGCGGCCTCCGCCATGAGCCTCCGGTAGCGATGGAACCCCCGCAGGGCCTCGGCCTGGCGCCCGGCAAGCGCAAGAGCGCGGATCAGCAGCCCCCAGGAGCGGTCCCGATCGGGGTGGCGTTCGACGTGCGGTTCCAGGATGGCGAGTGCCTCGACCGCCCGCCGCCCACGGATCAGGGCTTCCGCGTAGTCGTCGGTCGCTCCGGCGTGCAGCTCGTTGAGGCGGAGCACCTCACCCCGCGCCCAGTCCTCTGCGTCGAACTCCTCCAGTGGTGGACCGCCCCACCGTGCCAACGCCGAGCCGAGTGCCACGGTCGAAGCGGTCGAAGCGGTCGACGAGGTCGAGACGTCGACTGCCGCGATGTCACGGACGAACCGGTGCGCGTCGACGTCGCAGGTCAGCGCGTAGCCCGTCGGCGTCGTGACGACCGCTTCCGGTCCGATCGTGACACGCAGTCGTGCCATGGTCCTGCGGAGCGCGCCCGGGCTGAGGCCGAGCAGCTCCGCGAGCCACTCGCCACGCAGTCGACGGGGTGCTTCGAGGGCGAGGACGGCGAGGAGTCGGCGCTGGGTCGCGCTGGGGATCTCGATCGTGTCGCCGTCAGCGGTGACCACGTCGACGCCGCCGAGCAGGCGCACGACGGCGACCGAGACCGGCG
>JAFDWA010000596.1 GCA_018268735.1 Actinomycetota bacterium
AACGTGTTGTCGGCGCTGATCCACGATCCCGGGAGCAGCTCGTGGCGCGGGAGCAGCCCCTTCAACCCCGAGGCCAGGAACACGGTCACCGGCAGGCCCGCAGCAGCAGCGACAGCAGCGACGAGCCCCCGTCGACGTGCTGCGACCAGGACGGCTGCGACCGCCGCTCCGATCACGACGACGGGCGTCGCGAACCGCACGACCAGCGTCACGTCCTGCCGGAACGCCAGGTCGATCCACTTGCGGCCCTCGTAGGCCGAGAAGTCGATGCGCTGACCTACCGGGAACCTGACCATGGCCACGTAGCTGGCGACGGCCACCAGCGCACCGACGGTCGCCCACCAGAGGAGCTTCGACATCGAGTGCCGCACGGTGTCACCGGGCTCCCCGCACTCAGCCCTGCGCCCTGCTCCACGTCGCCAGGTCGAGCCTCATCCTGCCGGTCCAGACGCCATCCGCGTCAGGCGTGGCGTACCAGCCCAGACCTCGGTAGAAGCTGACCGCCGTCTCGTTGGCAGGGTGCACGGTGAGGTGCATGGACTCGAACCCCTCGTCGATCGCTCGTCGGGTCGCCTCGAGCATCAAGGCCCGGCCGACGCCCCGGCCCTGGGCGAACGGGTCCACGGCGATGGCGAGCACGCCGACCGACCGTCGTGGTACGGCCTCAGGTGCCTCCGATTGACCCGCGGGGGCCCTTCGGGCCAGGAGGCGAGCACCCAGCATGACCCGGTTCCAGCCGACACCACGGAGGAGGATCCGAGGATGGGTCGCCACCTGACGGGCGAGGAACCAGCGCTGTGACTTCACGAACCCGATCGTCGACCCACGGAAGATCCCTCCGAACAGGAAGCCGAGCGTGTCCGGGCCATCGGTCGCCACCAAGGCTGTGAGGTCGTGGGGGCCCTCGAGCTGCCACCGGTAGTTCCGTCGAACCGCCTCCTCGCCCAGCTCGCCGAGGATGCTGTCGGGGAACGCCTGGAGGTGCAGGTGCGCCACAGCGGCGAGGTCGGCCGCGACGACGTCCCTGACCTCGACGTCACCCACGATGGACCTCACGCTCCTCGACCTCACCCACGCACGTCACAGTCTGGCAGGAGCAGCTCGAGCTCGTCGCGCCACAGCTCGAGGACCTCGGGCCACGAGGACTTCAGCGCGAGCTGCCGGGCCTTCACCGACATCGCTGCGAAGCGTCGAGGTTCAGCGATCAACGTGAGGACGGCATCGGCCATCGCCTCGTCGTCACCGGCGGGCACCAGCAACGCGTCCTCGCCTTCGTGGAGCAGCTTCGGGAGGCCACCGACCTCCGTGGCGACCGAGACGAGTCCCGACGCGGCGGCCTCGAGCACGCTCACCGGCATGTTGTCGACCGTGTTCGTGGTGAGGAAGAGGTCGT
>JAFDWA010000597.1 GCA_018268735.1 Actinomycetota bacterium
ATCGGGCGTGCTGCTCAATGGCTCGCGCGCCTACCTTGGCCCCGCGCCGTCATTGTCGGCGGCCATGGTTGCCGTCGGGTGGGGACCACGTTCGTCCGGTCGGCGCCAGGGCCACGTCGCCGAGTCGTTGATCCACCGGGTGGGCAAGGTCCGCAGCCCCGGCAGCCCAGCTCTTGGACTGGCATGGACCGCGCTTGGGCGTTTCGATGCCGCGTACTACGAGATGGACTTCAACGACTGGGACGTTGCCGCAGGAACCTTCCTGTGCGAGTGCGCGGGCTTGACGGTTCGACGCGAGCCCGCCGACGCGGCCGACAGCTCCCATCGGCTCCTCGCGGCCCGCCCTGAGTTGGCTGGCACTCTCGCCGGCTTCGTTTTCGAGTAGCCGCACAGGCTTCACGTCTGGCAAGTGACCTGTCCACGAGCTGTAGCATCGGCGCCGCCCGAGAGGTCCTCGCCGGCACCGCCACAGCGACACCCAAGCTCGCGGAGCACCCGCGGCGGCCACCGCCTCGTCGGGCCGCAGCCCGATCGAGACCGAGACCGACTGGTACCGTCAACAAGCCGAGGCCCACGCCGAAGCCGCCTAACCAACCCGTCCGTCGAACCGGGTCAACCTCATGGGGCTCGATCCGCGCATGGGCCGGATCTCCAGGCGCCTCAAGTACGACGAACGATCTTGACAGCCACCCACCCATGGAGATCCGCCGCTCGTCCACCGCCGGTCTCCCATACCTCGCTGCTTCCGATGGCAGCCAGCGCCCGGTCCACCTGCCTGAGCGACGGGTCGGCCAGCAGGCCACTCAGGATCAGTCGTCCGCCGGGTGCGACGGCGGCGGCCAAGTCCGGCCCCAGCGTCTCGATGATCGGGATCAGCAGGTTGGCCACGACCACATCGAACGGTCCGTGATCGGCTGACACCTCGGCCACCGTCCGCGACGACACCTCGACCAGCCGGTCGCTCACGCCGTTGAGCTCCGCGGTCCGGTCGGTGGCGGCCACTGCGGGCGAATCCACATCGACCGCGACCAGCGACCCGGCTCCCAGCACGAGCGCGGCGACGCCCAGGACCCCGGTTCCGCTACCGACGTCGAGCACCCGCGCCCCCGCCAGCTCGTCGGCGAGGCCTTCGAGCGCCTCGACGCAGACTCGTGTGGTGGGGTGCGATCCGCTGCCGAACGCGTGGGCGGCGTCGAGGACGATCTCGACACGCCCGGCGTCGGCGGGTTCAGCCGTCACCCACTCGGGCCGCAGCAGGAGTCGGTCCCCCACCGGAACCGCGGTCGCGTGGTCGCGCCACGCGTCGTCCCACGACGGGTCGTGCTCGAGGACCTCGTAGGGCCCGTCGAGTCGGTCCAGTGCCCGGGCGGGCAGGTCCGCGACCAGCCGGA
>JAFDWA010000598.1 GCA_018268735.1 Actinomycetota bacterium
AGGCCGCCGGTGAGGTCGTCGTTGCCGTGGAGGTACGCGCCGAACGCGAGGCCCCCGGTCTCCTCCAGGCACGGGTAGTAGATCTGGTCGAAGAAGTGCTTGAGGGCGCCGGCCAGGTACCCGAGGTTCACCGGTCCGCCGACGATCACGGCGTCACAGGTGAGCACGTCCGCGGCACCGGCGGTCAACGCCGGCCGGGTGATGACCTCGACACCTGCGAGCAGCGGGTCAGCGGCGCCCTCACGAACCGCGAGCAGCATCGAGTGCAGCGCAGGCGACGGCGTGTGGTGGACGACCAGGAGCCGGGCCACGACGACGCACCCTCTCAGCCCGAGATCCGACGCAGGTCCGACTCGGCGTCGTCGACCAACGAGGCGCCGGTCGCACCGACGGAGAAGTACGCCGCACCGACGTCGACCAGCAGCGAGATCGGCTCACCGCCGATGTCCACAGGGAATGCGGCACCGCTGCGGATCCGGTCGAGGAGACCACCGGCGCGGTCGGGCTCCAGCGCCGAGCACCCGAGCAGGAAGCGCGCCGGCGGCTCGAAGCCCAGCACGTCACGGCCCCGGACGACGCTGTCGAGTCGGGACTCGACCTCGCGAAGCGCACGGTGCGCGTCGTCGGGAGCCGACCCGGCGAGAGTGTCGAACCCGGCGACCTCGACTGCGAAGACCGCCGGAGCGGAACCGGAGCGGACCATCTCCTCGACGCGCGCCACCACGGTGTCCCTGTGTGGCAGCCGGGTCGGCTCTGGGAGGTCCGCCATGCGTCACGACGGTACCCGCAGCACCGTCCGGCTGCGACGTGTCAGCCCGGGCGGTTCCCCCAGATGCCGACGAAGCTCACCATCTCTCCGGGATAGCCGCCGAGGTTGTGGGTGAGCGCCAACCCACGATCAGCGGTGTCGATCCGTCGGTCCTCGGGCGCCTCCCCGCGAAGCTGCAACCAGCACTCGTAGAGCATCCGCAGTCCGGACGCGCCGACGGGGTGGCCGAAGGACTTGAGGCCGCCGTCGGTGTTGACCGGCAGCTCCCCGTGGAGGTCGAACACGCCCTCCTCGCAGTCCTTCCACGCCTCGCCGCGAGCGGAGAACCCGAGGTCCTCCATGAGCACCAGCTCGGTCGGGGTGAAGCAGTCGTGCACCTCCGCCATCGCGAGCTCCCGCCGGGGGTCGGTGATGCCGGCCTGCGCGTAGGCGTCCTCGGCGGCCCACTGGCACTCGTCGAAGTGGGTGTAGTCGTAGTCGGGATCCAGCAGGCCCGAGCCGTTGCCGGCGACGAAGCTCAGCGCCTTCACGTAGATCGGCGTGTCGGTGTAGCGGTGGGCGTCCTCGGCGCGCACGACGACGGCGCTCGCGGCGCCGTCGGCGACCCCGGCGCAGTCGAA
>JAFDWA010000599.1 GCA_018268735.1 Actinomycetota bacterium
CGACGACGCCGTCTACGACCTGCTCGTGTCGCCTCGCATCGTCGAGTTCGCCTACGGGCGCGCCGTCCTCGGGGAACCCACCGCCATCGAACTGGGCGTCGGCGACGACGGCGAGGTCCTGACCCTGACCGCTCGGAGCGCGACCCAGTCCCTCACCGTCGCCGCCGATCCACGTCCCTACCCGAACGTCGAGGAGGTGTTCGCCTCCGAGCTCGCTGCGTCGGGAGCGTGGGCGACCACCGACGCCGACGCGATGCGCGAGCTGCTCCAGGTCGCCCGACGGCACCCGGCGATCGACCCCGACGACGAGGACGACGACCCGTTGTTCTGGCTCGGCGTGGTCGATGGCGAAGGGATCGTCATCGACATCCGGTGGCCCGGGCTCGGCCTGACCACCTTCCAGATGGGAACCACCGCCGAGGGGTCCCGCATCGCAGCCCTCCCTCCCGGTCAACTCGCCGACGCGCTCATCGGCCTCGACGGAGAGATCACCGTCGTGGTGCCCGACCTCGCCCACCACGCGATCCGTGTCAGCAGCGCAGCGCGCGACGCGCTCATCATGCCGATCCAGACCACCTTCGAGCGGATGCGCTTCTCCACCGAACAGGTGCTCACCGAGGTGTTCGGGCCGTCCGTGCTCGCACGTGACCCCGACGGCCACTACCGGCTCGACACCGACGACGTGGCGGTGTTCGCCCGCCTCGTCGACGACGAACCGGTGAGGATCCAGGTCTTCGCCATCGCCGTCGACGGCGTCGAGGCCAGCGCCGAGCTGTTCACCGAGCTCAACGACCACAACGCGCGGATCGGCTTCGCCCGCTGCTTCTGGCTGAACGACCAGGTGCTCGTCGAATGCGACCTGATGGCCGGCACCACCGAGGCCGCCGAGCTCCACGCGGCGCACGAACGGGTGCTGGTGATCAGCAGGGAGCTCGGCCCGATGCTGGCGGCGGTGTTCGGCGGCACCGCCGCGAGCACCACCACCAGCGGCGCTGACCCCACGGGGAGCTGGGCGGACTACCTGCGGACCGTGGTCGAGGCCGAGCTCGTCGAGGGCACGCTCACCACGATCAGCGAGGGCGGGGCGTGGCCCTATCCGGGAACGGTGTGGGCGCTCACCTCCGACAACCCCATGGGTGAGCGTCGCAGCGACGAGGAGAACGAATCCGCCCGGCCGGAGCTGCTCGCCGCGGCCACCGCCACCGGGGCGAAGCTGCACCGATCCGTCGGCACCTCGATCGACACCGGTGACGCCGAGACCGGTCTCGTCGTCTGGGACACCGACCGCACGACCGTCCTGGAGCTCGCCCGTCGGTTCCGCCAGGAAGCGGTCTTCGAGATCGACGAGGACGAGGTCCGGGTCATCGCGTGCTTCGAGGACCGCGT
>JAFDWA010000059.1 GCA_018268735.1 Actinomycetota bacterium
TGCCGAGCACCCGGTGGTGCGCCACGTCCGACAGCGCAACCCACAGGCGGACGGACTCGCGGGGGAGGCTCCACTCGTCCGCGAACACGTCGACGTTGGACAGCACCATCGTCAACGGTCCGGACCCGGGGCGCGGCAGGGGCAACTCGTAGTGCCCGAACGCTCGGGCGGCGAGGTGGCCGGCGGTGGTGCCTGCCATCATTCCGAGCAGCATGGGGCCCATCATCGCCATGACCTGGCGGATCAGCGCCTCGGGCGAGGAACCCATCCCCGCCAACGCTGCGAGCCCGGGGATCTCGCCGAACGGGTCCTCGTCCGCTTCACGCTCGAGCTCGCCGAGCTGCGCCTGCAGCGCCGTGCCGAGCGACCCGGAAAGGCGCTCCAGCAGGTGCCGTTCGTCGTCGAGGAACCGACGTGCCCATTGGCTGCGGTTCAGCGGTTCGAGAGCGATCGGATCGTCTCCGCCGAGATCGATGACGCCCTGCACCTGCAGCTCGGCCACGCGGGCGAGCTGCTCGATGTCGATGCGCTCGGCGGGATCGACGTTCGCCTCGGGTCGACCCTGGGTCGCGATCGAGCCGGCGAGCTGTGCAGCAGCATCCCAGCTGCCGCCCGAGGCTCCCGACAGCATCCGCGAGAGCTCCTGTAGGAACGCGCCCATGTCCTGGAACGGCATGCCTGCGGCTGCACCGCCCCCGCCGATGGCATCACCGAACGGGTTGCCGAACGGGTTGCCGGAAGGATCGTCGGAGGGATCGTCGGGATCGCCCGTGCTCACGTCGTCATGGTAGGTGCGTCGACGGGTCCGGGACCCGCGGCGCAGATCATCTGCAGCACCCCGCGGGCGAACAGGTGCTCGAGGGGCGTCGCGCCGCTCAGCGCGCGAGCACAGCGGCGAGGTGCACGACGGTGGTCGCCGACAGCAGCTCGCGCTGGGTGCCGTCGTCGCGGACGATCAGCCCGACGAAGCGGCCCTGGGGGTCGAACGCAGCGCCGTCGACGCCCGCAGGTGGGTCGGTGGACGCCGCGGCCGCTCCGACCGGATCCGCGGTGGTCGACACCACTCTGACGGTGGAGGAGGTGCCCGAAGCGTCTGGTGAGCGGTCGAACGCCCCGATCCGCACCCTCACCACAGCGGTGCCCGATCCGCCGACGTCGTCGGTGGCGCCGGCCGCCGTGCCGCTGTCGTGGACGGTGGTGGTGGTGTCGATGGTCTCGACCCGTGCGTGCTCGACCGTCGGGGGTGCCTCGCCGTGTCCGGCCCGAGCGACGATCACCGTGTCGCCCGGAGCAGGGGCACGGGTGTCGATGACAGCGTGGCCGTCGGTGTCCTCGACGGTCATGATCGACAGGCCCGCACGAGGGTCCGACGCGATCGCGGTCGCTCGCCGAGCATCCCTGCCCGGACACGTCACCCACACCTCGTCCGCTCCGGAGATCGCGTCGGCTCGTACCGCGACGTGGCCGTCGTCGAGCACCACACCGGTGGCAGCGTGGCGATCGTCGCCGTGCACGACGGTCACCTGGGCGACCGATGCCTCGATCGCGCTCATCACCGATCGTCGGTGAGCGCCTGGTTCGGATGAGCCGACACCCATCGCGACGCCGACGACGAGGAGGCCGATGCCGCCGAGCACCAGACCGACCGAGAGCCAGACGCCGCGTCGACGGTCGGTTCGGGTGCGGGAGTGCATGCCCAGCTCGCTCGGGTGCACCCAGGTCCGTTGCGTGGAGTCCTCGTCGGGAGGCATGCCGCGGCCCGGGCCTGCTCCGTCCGGCTCCATGGCGCCCGACGATACCGACCGCTCAGGTGCTCGTGGCCGCGCCCCGCCTGTGCATCGCCGGCATCTTCCCTACGATGGCCCCGTGTCCGAGCGTGCACCATCGCAGATCGACCAGGAGCTCCCCGGCGACATCGACGCCGCGCTCGTGTCCGACGGGGACGACTGGACGGGGTTGACCGGGCGAGACCTGCCGGTCGCCGAGGTGTCGAGCTGGGTCGCGCGTCCCGACTGCGGCGCGGTCGTGGTGTTCACCGGAACCGCGAGGGATCACTCCGAGGGGCGCCCCGGGGTCGAGCAGCTCACCTACGAGGCGTACGCGGGGGAGGTGGTGCCGCGCCTGGACGCGGTCGTGGCCGAGCTGCGTCGACGCTGGACGGTGGGACGTGTCGCGATCCTCCACCGGGTCGGCGAGGTCCGGATCGGGTCGGCGGCGGTCGTCGTCGCTGTGTCGGCAGCCCATCGCGACGAGGCGTTCGCCGCCGCACGCTTCGGGATCGACGCGGTGAAGGCGACGGCGCCCATCTGGAAGAGCGAGCGCTGGCGTGACGGCGAGGACTGGGGCCTCGGAGGCAGCGACGTGGTCGAGGCCGCGCAGGTCGCCACGTCGGTGCGCACGGCATCGTCCCCGCTCGCCGTCGGACAGGACGTGAGCGCGTGAGCCCGCTCGCCTTCCTCTTCCTCGCAGTGGTGGTCAGCATCGTCGGCGTGACGGTGCTGGTGCTGCGCAGCCGACCTCCGTCGTCGTCACCGCAGAGCAGCGTGGAGCAGTTCAACGAGAAGATGCGTGCGCTGGCACCCGACCAACCTGCGCACGTCGGCGAGCTGGACGACAGCGTCGTGCGTCGACGCCGGAGCCGGAGGTCCTGACCCTGGCACGGGACCTCGCCATCGACCTCGGCACCGCGAACACGCTCGTGTACGCGCGCGGCGAGGGGATCGTCCTGAACGAGCCCTCGGTCATCGCGCTGAACAGCAGGACCAACGAGGTGCTCGCGATGGGACGCGACGCCTGGAAGATGATCGGGCGGACCCCGAGCTACATCGTCGCGGTCCGCCCGCTCCGCCAGGGCGCCATCACGGACTTCGAGGTCACCCAGGAGATGATCCGCCTGCTCCTGAAGCGGGTCGGCGTCAACCGCTTCAACCGTCCGAGGGTGGTCATCTGCGTTCCCTCCGCGATCACCGCGGTCGAGAAGCGAGCGGTCACCGAGGCAGCGCGTCGTGCCGGTGCCACCGAGGCGCAGCTGATCGAGCAGCCGATGGCGGCTGCCATCGGTGCCGGGCTGCGGATCAACGAGCCGATGGCGAACATGGTCGTGGACATCGGCGGCGGCACATCCGAGACGGCGCTGATCTCACTCGGCGGGATCGTGGCGCTGCAGGCGGTCCGGGTCGGGTCGTTCGACATCGACGCGGCCATCATCACCTACATCCGACGCGAGTACGGGATCGCCATCGGCGAGCCGACCGCGGAGGAGATCAAGATCCTGATCGGCTCCGCCCATCCCACCCCCGACGAGGTCAGGGCCGAGGTCCGTGGACGCGACCTCATGTCGGGGCTCCCCAAGACCGTGGTCCTGTCCGCGGTCGAGGTCCGCACCGCGATCGCGGAGCCGGTGAACGCGATGGTCGACTCGGTGCTGAGCTGCGTCGCAGAGGCCCCGCCCGAGTTGGCGCAGGACCTGATCGAGCGCGGGATCCACCTCGTCGGCGGGGGCGCCATGTTGAAGGGTCTCGACCTGCGGCTCTCCGAGGAGTGCGAGGTGCCGGTCCGTCTGGTCCGCCAGCCGCTCGAGTCCGTGGTCCTCGGTGCGGGCCGGGTGATCGAGTCCTACGAGGAGCTCCGCGACATGTTCATGGAGGCTCGTCGATGAGCGGACCGGTGGGTTGGTTCGGCTCCCGCGGCATCGCCTCGGTGTCGATCCGGCGGAGCTAGCCTCACCGGCCATCCACCCGGCGCCGACCGGTCTGGATCGCAGCGGGTGGTGTCCGGTGCGTCGCGAGCGGCAGGACGGGGAGCGCGTGGGAGTGCTGGAGGTGACCGACGTCGGTGTCCGCTTCGGCGGCGTGATCGCGCTCGACTCGCTGTCGTTCTCGATCGACGACGGCCAGATCTGTGCCCTCATCGGTCCGAACGGCGCCGGCAAGACGACGCTGTTCAACGTCGTGAGCCGCATCTACCAGCCGTCGTCGGGCAGGGTCCGCTTCGACGGCCACGACCTCCTCGCCGTGGCGCCGCACCGGATCGCCGAGCTGGGCATCGGCCGCACGTTCCAGAACCTCGCGCTGGTGCCCGGGCTGTCGGTGCTCGACAACGTGATGGTCGGCGGCCATGCTCGCAGCAGGGGTGGCTTCTGGGCCGCGGCGCTGCGGCTCCCGCCCGTGCCGTCGCAGGAACGTGCGCTGCGCGCCACGGCGATGGACGCACTCGAGCGGCTCTCTCTGGCGCAGATCGCCACCAGCCCGTGCGCAGGGCTGCCCTACGGGACGCTCAAGCGGATCGAGCTCGCTCGGGCGCTGGTCGGTCGTCCCCGGCTGCTGATGCTCGACGAGCCGGCGAGCGGGCTGACCCACGGCGAGGTGGACGAGCTGGGTGAGCTGATCCGGCGGCTCCGCGACGAGCTGGAGCTGACGGTGCTGCTCGTCGAGCACCACATGTCGATGGTGATGGCGATCTCGGACCGGGTCGTGGTCATGGACCTCGGCTCCAAGATCGCCGAGGGCACGCCGGCGCAGGTGCGGGAGGACCCCCGGGTGATCGCCGCCTACCTGGGCGCGCCTGCATGAGCCTTCTCGAGGTGCGCGGCCTGAGAGCCGGCTACGGGATCGTCGAGGTGCTCTTCGGCATCGACCTCGACGTCGACGCGGGCGAGCTCGTCGTCGTGCTGGGAGCGAACGGCTCCGGCAAGACGACGACGTTGCGCGCCATCTCCGGCATGATCGCCGGTCGCGGTGAGGTGACGTTCGACGGGAGCGCCCTCATCGGTCGGCGACCGGACCAGATCGTCGGGGCCGGCATCGCCCACGTCCCCCAGGGTCGCGGGACCATCAACGACCTCACGGTGCTCGAGAACCTCCGCATCGGTGCGTGGACGCGACGCGACGGCGACGTCGACACCGACATCGAGCAGTGGTGCACGACGTTCCCCAGGTTGGGGGAGCGTCGCGACCAGGCGGCCGGATCGATGTCGGGCGGTGAGCAGCAGATGCTGGCGATCGCACGGGCGTTCATGTCGCGCCCGCGGCTGCTGCTGCTCGACGAGCCGTCGCTCGGGCTGGCGCCGCTCGTGACCGCCGAGGTGTTCGCCCGCCTGCGCGAGATCACGACCAGCACGGGCACCGCGGTGCTGCTCGTCGAGCAGAACGCGAACCTGGCGCTCGACTTCGCCGGTCGTGCCTACGTGCTGGAGGCCGGCGAGATCGTCGCCGCCGGTCCTGCATCGCAGCTCCGCCACGACGAGACCGTTCGCAAGGCGTACCTGGGGATCTGAGATGACGGACTTCCTCCAGGTGCTCTTCGTCGGGATCGGCGACGGTGCGATCTACGCGATGCTCGGACTCGGCCTCGTCGTGATCTACCGCTCCACCGGGCTGTTGAACTTCGCCCAGGGCGAGATGGCGATGTTCTCGACCTTCGTCGTGTGGACGGTGTGGGACCTCGGCGTGCCCCTGCCGCTCGCGGTGCTGGCGGGGATGGCCGGCGGCTTCGCGATCGGCGCGCTGGTCCACCAGGTGGCGGTTGCGCCGGTGGGGGACCCTCACGAACGTCCGCTCGCCGTGGTGATGGTGACGATCGGCCTGTTCGTCGGCTTGAACGGGCTGGCGCAGCTGATCTGGGGGACGCTCGACCGGGAGCTCCCCCCGTTGTTCGGCACGGGCCAGGTGACGATCGCCGGCGTCGCGATCGGGTGGCAGAAGATCGGCGCAGTGATCGTCCTCGCAGTGCTCGCCCTGGGGTTCTGGCTGCTGTTCCAGCGCACCGGGCTCGGCCTCGCGATGAGGGCGGTCGCATCGAACTCGGAGTCGGCGTCGCTGGTGGGTGTGCCGGTGCCGAGGCTGCTCATGCTCGGCTGGGGGCTGGCTGCTGCGGTCGGAACCGTCGCCGGCGTGTTCACCGCACCAGGGCGCGGCCTCGGTTCCAACCTGATGCAGCTCACGTTGATCTTCGGCTTCGCTGCCATCACGCTGGGTGGCTTCGACAGCCTGCTGGGTGCGGTCATCGGTGGCTTCGTCGTGGGGATCGCGTCGTCGGTGGTGCCGCAGTACGTGCCGGGCTTCGAGAAGATCCCGCTCGCTCCGGCCTTCATCCTGATCCTGGCGGTGCTGCTGTTCCGTCCGCAGGGCCTGTTCGGCCGTCAACAGGTGCGCAGGGTATGAGCGAGCTGACCGCCGCGACGTCGGAACCGCATCCAGATCCCCGGCCGCGCAGCCGTCGCCTCCCGATCGGCCGGATCGTCGCGGCGTCCATCGTCGGCGTCGTGCTGGTGGGGCTGCCGCTCGAGTCGCCGCCGTTCCGCAACGAGCAGTTCGTCGGATGGATGGCGATCGCGATCGCAGCGAGCGGCCTCAACCTGCTGACCGGCTACAACGGCCAGATCTCCGTCGGTCACGGTGCGCTCTACGGGATCGGGGCCTACAGCGTCGCGCTGCTCATCACCGACGTCGGGGTGCCGGTGTGGATCGCCGTCGCGCTCGCCGGGGTCATCTGCTTCGTGGTCGGCGTCGCGATCGGGTTGCCGGCGCTGCGGATCAAGGGTCTGTACCTGGCGCTCGTGACGCTGGCGGTCGCGACCTTGTTCCCGTTGCTCGTCGAGCAGTTCTCGTCGGTGACCGGCGGCGGATCCGGGCTCTCGATCACCTCTCCGCAGGAGACGGCCCGAGGTGTCGTCGACCGGCCGATCCAGCTCACCTCGCCGTTCGGTGCGCTCGCCCCGGACCAGTGGAAGTACTACGTCTTCCTCGCTCTGACCGTCGTCGTGTTCGTCGTGACGCGCAACATCGTGCGCTCTCGCACCGGACGTTCGCTGGTCGCAGTGCGCGACAACGAGACCGCCGCGGAGGTGTCGGGCATCCACGTCGCGCGCGTGAAGATCCTCACGTTCGGGGTGAGCGCTGCGATGGCCGGCGTCGGGGGTGCGGTCTTCGCCCTGAACAACGTGCGGGTGAACCCGTCGAGCTTCACGATCGCGGTGTCGATCTACTTCCTGATCGCCGTGGTCGTCGGCGGCGCCGCGAGCGTCATCGGTCCTGCGATCGGCGCGGTGGCCTACGGGGTGTTCGTCGACGTCGTGTCGCCTGAGCTGCCCGAGCGCCTCCAGCCCGCGACGCCGGTCATCCTCGGCGGGTTGCTGATCGTGTTGATGCTCGTCGCCCCCGGCGGGATCGTCGGTTGGTGGCGGATGCTCGTGGCGAAGCGGGCGGCACGTCGCGGTGCCGGTGCGGCAGCGGACGGTGCCGGTCCAGCTAGCGTGACCCGCAAGCCGTCCAGCCGGTCGACGGACGCGCGATCTCCCGAAGCGTGATCCGGGCCCGAGGCCCCGGTCCGGAGACCTGAGCTCTGACAGTGGATCCACAACCAGCAGGAGGAACCATGCACGGGAACGGACGACGTCGCTCAGGGTGGGCGTGGGCGGCAGCGATGGTTGCGGTCGCGACGATCGGGGCGACTGCCTGCGGTGGTCGCGACGACAACGCCGGCTCGACCACGACTGTCGGCAGCGACAAGGGGACCGAGAGCGCTGCGTTCATCGACCCGAAGGTCGACTGCACCGACTACCAGGGCACCCAGGGCATCAACGGCGACACGATCAAGATCGGCACGGTCCGTCCGGCATCGGGTCCGTACGCGATCTACGACCAGGTGACCGCGGGTCTCGACGCGTATGTGAAGTCGGTGAACTCGGCCGGCGGCGTGAAGGCCGGTGACGGCAAGCAGTACAAGCTCGAGCTGATCAAGGAGGACGACGGCTACGACCCCGCTCGGACCCCGGCGCTCGTCAAGAAGCTGGTCGAGCAGGATCAGGTGTTCGCTCTCGTCGGTGACATCGGAACCGAGACCAACCTCGCGGTGCGCGACTACCTCACCCAGAAGTGCGTGCCGAACATCTCGCTCGCGACCGGGTCGCCGCAGTGGGGCAACAACAAGCAGTACCCGTGGTACATCGCCGGTCTGCCGTCGTACGCGACCGAGGCGCACGCCTGGATCGACTACCTGAAGAAGGCGAACCCCAAGGCGAAGATCGCGCTGCTCTACCAG
>JAFDWA010000005.1 GCA_018268735.1 Actinomycetota bacterium
AGCGTCAGGTAGAAGTTGTCGGCTCCCGGACCCGGGGCGACGCTCGCCGGGAGCACCGACACCGTCCCGCCCGTCCCCGACGGGGACGTCGCCACGATCAGCACCGAGGCGAGCGATCCGTCGTCGCCGGTCACCGCGACCATGTCGACCGGGGTCGGGCGAACCTCGGCGACGTAGCCTGGTGCCTTCGGGTCGGTGACCTTCGAGGCACCGCCCCCGGTGATCAGCAGGCTCGCCCGATACCCGACGACGACGAGGCCGACCAGGAGGATCGCGAACACCGCCGTCGTTCCCACCTGCCACCAGAGCGATGCCGGACGCGACCCGCGACCGGGTCGCCGCTGAGCTCCTCCGGAGGTGCTGCGGTCGCTGCGGCCCTTCGCCCCACGATGCCGTCGGACCACCGGCTGCACCTCGTCGAGCCCGACGTCCGACACCACGTCCCGGCGTGCCGGAAGGTCACTGTCGGTCATCGTCATGGTCGACACGATAGAGGCGGCGTTCATCGATGATGGCGACAGCCCCGTCAGGCACCAGGAACCGGACGGATCGACCACGCGCGACCATGCGTCGCAGCTCCGTCGAGGAGATGTCGAGCTGCGGGACCTCGAAGCGCTCGACCAGGAATCCCACCGGCGGAGCGACGCTGACGCCGGGCCGGTCGGCCACCGCGACCGTGCACGCGGTGCGAAGGTCCTCAGCTCGCTCCCACGAGTCGAGTCCGTTCGCAGCATCCGCACCGAGGATCAACACGAGGTCGTCGTCGGGTGCCATCGACCGCAACGACTCCAACGTCTCGATGGTGTGGGAATCACCACCACGACGGATCTCCAGGTCGCACACCTCGAGGAGCCGTTCGCCACGAGCAGATGCCGCGACCATGTCGAGGCGGTCGCGCTCCGAGGAGATCGCACGCGATCGGACCTTCTGCCACGGCACGCCGGCGACGACGAGCAAGACGACGTCGAGATCCAACTGCTCCGCAGCCCGGACTGCCGTGACCATGTGTCCGATGTGCGGTGGGTCGAACGTGCCGCCGAACACGCCGACCCTTCGACCGCTCGGGACCTCGACGCTCCGTGCGCGGTCGGCCACCGACCGATCGTAGCGCCCCGATCCCTCAACTCCTCCGGTCGGCCGCCGATCAATGTGTCGTCGGAGGTGCCGCAGCCGAACACCGACCGGCGCTGCGCCCCGAGCCGCGCAGCACCGATTCGAGAGCTGACACAGAGGGATGGGATCCCATGAGCGATTCCGTAGGGATGTACCTGAACGAGATCGGCGCCGTCGCGTTGCTGACCGCCGAGGAGGAGCGCGAGCTGTCCCGGGTCATCGAGCACGGTGCGGACGCCCGTCGCCGCAAGGCCGCTGGTGAGCGCGGACGTGATCTCGACAAGCAGATCGCCGCCGCCGCTGCGGCCAAGGACCGCTTCATCCGCGCCAACCTGCGGCTCGTGGTGAGCGTTGCGCGACGCTATCCGCTGCCTCCGGGGATGGAGCTCCTCGATCTCGTCCAGGAAGGCAACCTCGGTCTCGAGCACGCTGTCGACAAGTTCGACTGGCGCAAAGGCTTCAAGTTCTCGACGTACGCGACGTTCTGGATCCGCCAGGCGATCGGCCGCTCGCTCGATCAGAAGGCATCGCTGGTCCGACTGCCGGGCGACCGATCCGCGGCGTTGCGCTGCGCCCTTCGGGCCGTCGCCGGCGATGGGGACGAGCTGGACGACGAGAACGCACGCCTCCACCGCTTGACGACACCGACGTCGTTGGATCGAACGATCGGCGACGACGATTCCAACGAGCTCGTGGACCTGCTCGCCTGCAGCAAGCCCGGACCCGAAGCCGAGTTGCTCGAGGCGGAGCACGACGAGTGGCTCCACAGCCTCCTGGACGTCCTCGACCCCCGTGCCCGCACCGCCGTCGAGGCTCGGTTCGGACTCTCCGACGGTCGTCGCAGGAGCTATCGGGAGGTCGGCGAGGATCTCGGCGTGACGGCAGAAGCCGCCCGGAGGCTCGTCAAGCGCGCTGTCACGACGGTGCGCGATCGAGCGTTGGACTCGGCCCCCTCCTTCGTCTGAAGCACGACCCGCCATGGACACTCGAGTGCATCCCGCCGAGTCCGCTCAGCGTGTCCGGCAGGGCATCGACATCGAAGGAACCCGCTTCGGACGCATCCACCACCGCCGGTAGCCTGTCCGCATGGCAGAGTCCCCCCTCTCCGACCCCGGGCGCGCTCAGTGGACCCCGTCGTCCTGGCAAGACCGACACGCCGAACAGCAGCCCGAGTGGCCCGACGCCGCTGCGCTCGAGGCCACCCTCAAGACGCTCGCGACCTATCCCCCTCTGGTCTTCGCTGGAGAAGCGCGGCAGTTGACGACCGAGCTGGGTCGGGTCGCCAGAGGGCAGGCGTTCCTGCTGCAAGGTGGTGACTGCGCCGAATCGTTCGAGGCCTTCTCCGCTGACTCGATCAGGGAACGTCTACGGGTGCTGCTGCAGATGGCGGTCGTCCTCACCTACTCCGCAGGCGTCCCGGCTGTGAAGGTCGGACGCATCGCCGGGCAGTTCGCGAAGCCTCGCTCCTCACCTGTCGAGACCGTGGACGGCATCGACCTTCCCAGCTTCCGCGGCCACATGGTGAACGACATCGCCTTCACGACTGCGGCACGCGTCCCCGACCCGCAGCGGCTCGTCGAGGCCTACCACCAGTCAGCGTCCACGCTGAACCTGCTGAGGGCGTTCACCAAGGGAGGGTTCGCTGACCTGGATCGGGTGCACCAGTGGACCCAGGAGTTCGTCCGAACGAGTCCCGAGGCCGTGCGCTACGAGCATCTCGCCCAGGAGATCGATCGCGCGTTGCGGTTCATGCGGGCCTGCGGCCTCGATCCGAGCACCGTGCCGGCGATGCACGAGGTCGACTTCTACACGAGCCACGAGGCGCTGGTCCTCGGCTACGAGGAGGCGCTGACACGGCGTGACTCGCTCACCGGTGACTTCTACGACTGCTCCGCCCACATGGTCTGGATCGGCGAGCGCACCCGCGGCATAGACGACGCACACGTCGAGTTCTTCCGTGGCGTCGGGAACCCCGTGGGTGTGAAGGTCGGTCCGACCGCGACTGCCGACGAGGTGCTTGCGCTGTGCGAGGCCCTGAACCCCGAACGGGTCCCGGGACGGCTCACCCTGATCAGCCGCATGGGCGCCGATCTCGTGGTGGATCGACTTCGTCCGCTGCTGCGGGCCGTCGCAGATGCAGATCATCCGGTCGTGTGGGCCTGCGATCCGATGCACGGCAACACCTTCACCGCACCCAGCGGGCGCAAGACCCGTCACTTCGACGCGATCCTCGCCGAGATCAAGGGCTTCTTCGACGCGCACGGCGCTGAGGGGACCTGGCCCGGGGGTGTTCACGTCGAGCTGACCGGCGACGATGTCACCGAGTGCCTCGGCGGCGCCGAGGACATCGTCGACGACGACCTCGGACTTCGCTACGAGTCCATGTGCGACCCACGACTCAACGGACGCCAGTCGCTCGACCTCGCGTTCCGAGTGGCAGAGCTGCTCCGGGCCTGATCCGACGATCCCGATCTCTTGGGTGCAAGTTCCCCGTCGTGGGAACAGCCAGTCACAGCGCGTCAGCTGACGCGTTCTCACCACGGAGCGTGAACAACAGCCCGCCCACCGTGACTGTCGGCAGCGGTCGCTACCGTGCCTGATCACCCATCGCAGCCCCTGCTGTGAGATCGGAGCTGACGGCTCCCCCGTCCACCCCACGGCCACCGTCTGCGGAGCCGCGACATCTGAGGGAGCACCATGGTCGTCGAACCACGTCCGATCACCCAACCTGAGCATCAACACGGTGATTCCTCACCGTGCGAAGTCGTCGGGACCGCCCAACTCCGCTGGCAGGTCGAACGTGCTCTTCGCTCGTTCAGCCAGGTCCAGGCGGAGCTCATCATCCTGCTCGCTGAGTTCGACGTCTCGGGAGAGTGGGCGTTCGATGGGGCGGATTCGTGCGCGAGCTGGCTCGCGGATCGCCACGGCATCGCCCGGAGCACGGCCCGTGATTGGCTCCGCGTCTCCCACGAGCTGGCGAGATGTCCGACCGCCCTCGCTGCGTTCCGAGAAGGCCGGCTCTCCTACTCAGCAGCACGTGCAGTCACTCGGATCACGCCACAGCATCCCGACCGGGCCAAGGAGATCATCGACCTCTCCATCCGCACAGCGATCAACGACCTTCCCCGAACCCTCGCTGGATGGGTGCAAGACAACGAAACCTCCGATCAGCAGGAGGAACGTCATGAGCGTGAGACTCGCCTGTCGGTCCGCGTCGAAGCCGACGGCATGAGCGTCATGACGCTTGTTCTCCCACCACAGCTGATGGCTGAGATCCTGGCCGTGGTCGACGGCCAAGTGCGATCGGGCGCCGGCTTCAACGGACTCACGGGTGCTGCCCGGCGCCGCTCACTCGCAGGACAACGCGCTCGGTGCCTGCATCAGATCCTCACCACGGGTTCCACCACGACCGTCGAACGCGAGATCGTGCTCCACGTTCGCCCGGACGGCTGCAGCATGCAGGACGGAACACCGGTCTCGTCACATGCGGTCGCCTCGCTCATCGACGACTCGTTCATCAGCGCCCTCATCCACGACATCGACGGAAAGCCGATCGACGCGACTCATCGACGTCGGCTCCCGACCCGGCGCCAGCGCCGCGTTGTCGACGAGCGTCACGGCACACGATGCGTGGACTGTGGGAGCTCCGACCTCCTCGAATACGACCACAACCCACCGTTCGCTCTCACACACCGGACCGTGGTCGACGAACTCGAGGTGAGGTGCGCGTCTTGTCACCGGAAGCGTCATCGTGCAACGGAGGGAGACACCGCCTGACTGTCATCGACGCGGTCGAGCATCGACCGGACCGACCCAGGCGACACACGATCGGTCGTACCGGAGATCACACGAGATGAGTCCGTCATCGTTCGCCACCGTGGTTCCGGCCCAGACGAACAGGTTGAAGTCTCTGCCCTTGACCGGTGTCGGCGCGCCGTCGGGAACGAGCCGTGCCGACCATTCCGGCCGTCGCCGGCCGACCGCTGGTTCGAGTGTCGTCGAGGCGCCCCGACTCGCCTGCTCCAACGGGATCGTGGTCGTCGACGGGGGTGGTTGTGGCGTCGAGCTCGCGGTGAACAGCCACGCACCGACCAGCGATGCGGAGGTCACGAGCGAGGGTTGAGCGGGGTTGACGACATCGACCGCGGCAACAGGTGTGGAGGTACCGGTCGCAACGTCGACGAGCATCACCTGGAGGCCGGCGTTGCCCATCACATGACCGGCGCCACAGCTCTGGACATCCGGTTGCACCTGCGTCTCGGTGCCATCGGACCACACCGGCACCCCATCCGAAGCCGGTCGGATCGTACGGAGTCGGTGATCGCCCGACGGCGTCGCTCCGTATGGCGCCGCCATCGCCACGACCCACGACTGGGTCGGATCCGCGCACGCAGCGAGCTGCCCGCCGACCGGCGACGGAACGGTCGCCCACCGACCTGAGCGCCGATTCCACGAGAGCGTCGTTCCCGACTTCTGATCCACGAACAACGCAGAGCCACCTGCACCGACTGCTGCGGCTCTCCAGCGGATCACGGCCTCCCCCGACTCGTGGTCCACCGGTATCGGCGGAGCAGCGAGCCGCCGCCATCGATCCGTCCGTGGGTTCCACGCGACGGCGGCCGGTGCCGTGCATCGAGGAGGCTCCCCCGTGGTGTCCGGCGGAACCGATTCGTCGCAATCGCTGCCGATGACGATGACCTCGGTGCCGTCCCATGCCCCGGTCGAGCCGTACAGGCCATGTGGATACGGCGAATCCGGCAGTCGTCTCCACTTTGACCCCGCATCCAGCACAGCGCCGTCCCCGAGGCTCCGCCGACCCACGGACGGATCGTCCGTCGTGAGACCACCCCACACGAACAGCTGCTCCCCGGTCCAGACGAAGGCCGCATCTGACCGGGACGCCAGCGGGAAGTCGTCGAGTCGGTGGGTCCCGGGCTCGTCACCCTCCAGGGGTCGCGTCCCGAACGACTCACCGTCGGTCGAACATGCCACGAGCAAGACGAGTCCCATGACGGCGATGAACCCCGTCCAGCCCCTGGCAGACCGAGCGTTCCGACCTCCCCACCGTCGCGGAACGGACGGTGCATCCACCGCTCCGACTGTACGGCCCAGCTCGATTGACACGTGGCGACGTCGACCGACACGCTGTCGGTCGTGCCCGGAACGACCGACGCTGACACGACCGGAGCCCCCGAGGACCTGCCTGGCCTTCCGGTGGATCCGTCCGACGGCGGCGTGACCACGCGTCTCATGGTGCTGGGCCTCGCGCACCGTGACGGATCGGTCCACGCCGCCGATCTGTACCCGGTCGCGGCCGAGTGCGGGATCTCCGACGAGACGGTGCGCTCCTGCATGCGTCGGCTGACCGCAGATGGGTTGTTCGAGCGTCGAGGTGAGGGACGTGACGCCGTCTTCGATGCGACACCGACCGGTCGGGCGATCCTCGAGGTGAACCTCCAACGACACCGCACGGCGTACGCGCAGGATGCCGCCGGGCGTGGATGGGACCGCCGATGGCGGCTCGTCGCGTTCGCGATTCCCGAGTCCGCGCGCTCAGCGCGCGACGCGTTCCGTGACCACCTGCGACGACTGGGCGGCGCGTCGATCCAGCCGGGCCTGTACGTGTCACCGCACCCGTGGACGACCGACGTGCTCGACGGGGCGACGCGACTCGGCATCGAGGAGCACGTCACGACGCTGACGACCGACGACCTGGACCGCGGAGGGGAGACCAACCCGCGGATCCTCGTCGAACGGCTGTGGCCGCTCGACGAGGTGGCCCGTCGCTACGACCGGTTCATCCGCACCTACCGCGAGGTGCCGGCGGCACTGGAGGCCATGCGACGCCGACACGAGCGGCTCTCCGAACATGATTTCCTCCCTGGGGCGCTGCACATCGCGATCGCGTTCAACGAGTGCTTCGAGTCGGACCCGCTGCTGCCTCCTGAGCTCCTCCCCCGGCCGTGGCCGGGCCGCGAGGCCCGCGACGTGCTCGCCAGATGCCGTCGCATCGGGGTGCTCGCCCGGGAGGACAAGGGCGGCCCTGCGCTGTTCCGGGTCTTCGACGACGCGATCGCCCACCTTCCGTGACCGGATCCATCGGACGCCGACCCGAGCTCCGCCACCTCGGCCAGCACTCGGACCATCGGTGCGGGGTTCAGACCAGGTGGTCGACGAATCGCTCGAGCTGGCGCAGGTTGCGGCACTCGAAGGTGCCATCGCAGTGCACGCCGTACTCGCCGACGATCGAGTCGCCGGTGTCCCAGTAGGCACGCGGCTCCGGGTTTAGCCAGTACACGTGGCGGGCCTTCTGGCGCATCTCCTTGACCATCCACGACTGCGAGGCGTGGTAGTTGTTGCGGGCGTCGCCGAGGATGATCACCGTGGTCTTCGGACCGATCTCCCGACCCCATCGGTTCCAGAACGCCTCGAACGCGTGGCCGTAGTCGGAGTGGCCATCGACCCAGACGACGTCGGCCTCGGTGTTGACCCGGTGGATCGCCTGGACGATGTCCTCCTCGCCCTCGAAGAAGCGGGTGACCTCGTCGATCCCGTCGATGAAGACGAAGCTGCGCACACGCGAGAACTGGCTCGCGATGGCATGCACGAGGTGCAGCGTGAAGCGGGCGAACGCGGCGACGGAACCGGAGATGTCGGCGATGACGAAGATCTCCGGTTTCGCCGGCCGCGGGTACTTGAACTTCGGCTCTGCCGGGACGCCGCCGTAGCTGAGCGAGTGGCGCACGGTGCTGCGGAAGTCCAGCGCGCCCTTGCGTCCATGCCGCCGCTTGCGGGCGAGGCGCACGGCGAGGCGACGCGCAAGCGGTTGCAGCGCCTTTCGCAGTGCCACCATCTCCTCACGACTGGCGTGCATGAAGTCGATGTCCTCGGGAAGCGGCTTGCGCAGCGTCTTCGCCATCGCGTCCACGCCGCGGTCGGCGACCAGTCGGCGACGGATCTCCGCCTCGATCTCCTGCTTGAGCTGGTTGATCCGATGCTCGTACTCGTCGTTCTCGAGTCGCTCTTCGAGTGCGGTCAACGGCTCCGGCGCATCGGCACGTGACTGCTCCATGAGCCGTTCGAGCATCCCCTCGAGATCGAGGTTCCGCATCGTCCGGTACAGGTAGTAGGTGCCGCCGACCGGACGGCCCGGCTCCATCCCCGCGTAGCGCTTCACCGCTTGGCGCGCCATCGCCCGCATCCGAGCCTGGTCGCCCTTCAGCAGTGCCTGGTACAGGGCTTCGGCCAGCTCCTCAGGCGTCAGACCATCGGCGTGCCCACCGGCGCCGTCGCCCTTGCCCGCACCTTCGGGCAGCTCGCCCACGAGATCCTCGTCGAGCTCGACGTCCGGGCCGGACGCGTCGCCGTCCTCACCGATCGAGTACTCGGTCCCCCGCAACGAGAAGTAGACCTCGAAGACGGTCTCGAACGCGCGCCAGTGGGCGTGGTTCTTCACCAGGGTCGCGGCGAGCGCGTACTTGAACGCGTTGCGATCGTCGAGCGGGATGTGGCGAACTGCCTCCATCGCGTCGAGGTTCTCGGTGAGGCTCACCGGCAAGCCGGCATTGCGCAGCTCGGCGATGAACCCGTTGAGGAGGTCGAGGAGGGCAGCGCCGGCCAGTTGGTCCTGGGAACCGCCGACTGCGACCTGCCCGTCGGTGCTCACCGCTTGAACGCCTGGGGTTCGGCAGCGATCTCCTTGACTGCCTTCGCGATGTCGGACTGGTACTTGAGCAGGATGTTCGCGGTGCCGACCGCTGTCTCGGCATCGACGTGCTCCTTGCCGAGCAGCACGAGCGTGCGGGCCCAGTCGATCGTCTCGGACACCGAGGGTGACTTCTTGAGCTCCAGTTGGCGGATCGAACGCACGATCCGGGCGATCTCGTCCGCGAGGGTGTCGGTGACGGCCGGGACCTTCGTGAGCACGATCTCCTTCTCGCGTTCCATGTCCGGGTAGTCGATGTGGAGGTACAGGCAGCGCCGCTTGAGCGCCTCGGACAGCTCACGGGTGTTGTTGGACGTGAGGAAGACCATCGGGATCTGACGCGCCGTGATGGTGCCCAGCTCGGGGATGGACACCTGGTAGTCGGAGAGGATCTCCAACAGCAGCGCCTCGGTCTCGACCTCGACCCGGTCGACCTCGTCGATCAGCAGCACGACTGGGTCTTCGGCGCGGATCGCTTCGAGCAGCGGCCGGGTCAGGAGGAAGTCATCGGAGAAGATGTCCTCCTCGATCTGGTCCCACCCGACCGCGTCGCCCTCTCCGCGGGACGCCTGGATGCGCAGGAGCTGCTTCTTGTAGTTCCACTCGTACAGCGCCTTGGACTCGTCGAGCCCCTCGTAGCACTGGAGGCGGATGAGCCGTGCACCGGTGATCTCGGCGACGGACTTGGCGAGCTGGGTCTTGCCGGTCCCGGCAGGCCCCTCGACGAGGATCGGCTTCCCGAGCCGGTCCGCGAGGTACACGATGCCCGCGATGGACTCGTCGGAGAGGTAGTCGACCTTCTGGAGCCGATCCCGGACGTCGTCAACGCTGTCGAATCGGGGATCAGCGGTCTGAGTGCTCATCGCGGCAGACTACCGACGGCCTTGACCGCCCGGTCAATCAGGTTCCGGGTGGCCCCGGGAGCCGCAATCCGTTCGGCGGCATCGCGCACCGGTCTCTACGATCGCCCGCCGTGACAGCACAGCTGGTGGCGCATGGCCTGAGCGCCGAGCACGGTCCGCGGACGCTGTTCACCGACGTCGACCTGGTGGTCGCTCCGGGGGTCGTGACCGGCCTCGTGGGACCGAACGGAGCCGGGAAGTCGACCCTGTTGCGGATCCTCGCAGGATCGGAGCGTCCAACGAGCGGATCTGTCTCGACGATCCCTGCCGATGCCACCATCGGACTCCTCCCCCAGGAGCCGGACCGCAGGGCGGGCGAGACCATCAGCCAGAACCTCGCCCGCCGCAGCGGGGTCGCTGCGGCAGCCGACGCGCTGGAACGGGCGACGATCGCCCTCGCCGACGGCGACGAGGATGCGGGCGACGACTACAGCCGGGCACTCGATGCGTGGCTCGCTCTCGGAGGCGCCGATCTGGAGGCGCGGATCCCCCAGGTGGCCGCTGACATCGGTCTCGACGTCGCACTCGACCAGGAGATTACGACCCTCTCCGGCGGTCAGGCGGCACGGGTCGGACTCGCCTCGTTGCTGCTCGCCCGCTACGACGTGCTGCTGCTCGACGAGCCGACCAACGACTTGGACCTCGACGGGCTCGGCCTCCTGGAGCGGTTCGTCATCGGCGACGACCGGGGACTGGTCGTCGTGAGCCACGACCGGGAGTTCCTGGCACGAAGCGTCACCCAGGTCCTCGAGCTCGACCGACATCAGAACGCCTGGCACCTGTACGGCGGGGGCTACGACGCCTACCTGACCGAACGGTCCCGGGCGAGGCAGCACGCCCGGGACCGCTACGAGGAGTACTCCGACACGGTCGCGTCGCTGACCGACCGCGCCAGGACCCAGCGCGCGTGGGCGGACAAGGGCGCCCGCACCGCCCGCCGGGACCGCTCCGAGCGCGACAAGTTCATCCGCCACCACGACATCGCAACCTCCGAGCAGCTCGCGGCGAAGGCGCGCCGAACCGACAAGGCGATCGAACGCCTCGAGGTGGTCGAGGAGCCCCGCAAGGAGTGGGAGCTGGCGTTCTCCATCGCCGGGGCACCACCTTCGGGGGAGGTGGTCGCCACAGCGTCGAGCGCAGTGCTGCACCTCGGCGAGTTCACTCTCGGCCCCGTCACGTTGCAGGTGAACCGGGGCGACCGGATCGCCATCACCGGGCCGAATGGGGCAGGGAAGTCGACGCTGCTGGGGCTGCTCCTCGGACGCCTGGAACCCGACGACGGCGCGGTGCGACTCGGTGCCTCGGTCCGCATCGGCGAAGTCGACCAAGCCCGGGCCGAGTTGAGTGGCGACGACCCGCTGCTCGACACCGTCGCACAGGCCCTGCCCGAGCTGACCTCCTCGGAGATCCGGACCTTGCTGGCGAAGTTCGCTCTCGGCGCAGAGCAGGTCTCACGAACGGCGGCGAATCTCTCCCCGGGAGAACGGACACGTGCGAGTCTCGCGTTGCTGCAGGCCCGAGGAACCAACCTGCTGGTGCTCGACGAGCCCACCAACCACCTGGACCTCCCTGCGATCGAGCAGCTCGAACAGGCACTCGACTCCTACGACGGCACGCTGCTGTTGGTCAGCCACGACCGGCGGCTGCTCGACGCGGTGCGTGTCGACCGACGACTCGCCTTGGACGGCGGCATGGTCGGCGAGGTCTGAGCACATCCCTCAACCCTTCGACAGGTCGCGCACGAACGTCCGGTCGATCCCATCATCGGGACCGTCCCATTCAGTGAAGCCGAGGTGCCGGTAGAACGCGATCGCGCGCTCGTTGGCGCGGCTGACCCCGAGGTGTACCCCCGGACTCCCGCGCTCTGCCAACTGCGTCGAGAGCCGGTCGATGAGCCGTCGGCCGAATCCTTGGCCCTGCGCCTCGGGGAGCAGGTCGATGTGGAGATGCGACGGGTACCGGCGCTCCAGGTCCGACCCGATCCTCGACCCGGCCGTGTGGCTCCGGTCGTGGATCAGGTGGACGAGAAGTTCGTCGAGCGAGCCCTCGGGTGCAGAGCCGATCGGGTGCCGCTCGCATACGCCAGGCCAGTAGACCTCTTCGGCAGCGGCACCGAACGCTGCGCTGTCGATCGCGCCGAGCACGTAGCCCACCGGGGTGTCGTCATCGAGCACAACGACCGACGCCAGGTCAGGTTCCACCACCAGGTACGGCAGGCACCAGAGCGCGCCCATCAGAGAACCATCGAGGAGGTGCCCGGTCGCGTCATTGCCGGCATGGCCCGTGCGGAGGCACACGTCCATCAACGCCGCCTCGTCGCCCGGTCGGTAGGCCCGGATCTTCACCGGTTGAGCCCGCTCAGGAACACGTCCACCTCGTCGTCGGAGCGAAGGCGCACCCAGCGCGCTTCGGAGGGAACTCGTTCGACCATCGCCGCGGTGTAGCTGCGTCGGTACTCGGGATGCTTCTTCCACGACCAGAGCACGACGTTGCGCTCGGGATCTGCACTGAACAGGTTCGACCACGTCTCGCTGTTGCCGTTCCACAGCTCCTCGCCACGTGTCACCCGCTCGAGGGTCCGTCGCAGGACCCGGCTGGTCGCCCGGATCCGGGAGGGATCGAGCCAGATGACGGTGTCCGCTCGACCCCACACGAGGTCACGGACCTGCCGATAGTTCCCGTCGACGACCCAGCCGTCACCAGCGACGATCTCCCCGACGCCAGCACGGAACTGCTCCAACGGCAGCGGGGTCCAACCGGGTTGGTGGAACAACGAGTCGAGCTCCACGAACGGGACGTCCAGCAGCGAGGCAACCAGCCGACCCGTCGTCGACTTGCCCGCGCCGGGGACGCCGACCATCGACACCCGCTGCATCTGGATCCTCTGGCCTGCTCAGCTCGTGAGCGAGCCGGCGACGGCGGACGCCACGGTCTCCACCATCGGGATGCCCTGCTCCATCGATCCCCACCCGTCGGAGAGGACCGCGATCGCGTACCCGCCGCCACCCGGATCGGCGACGTAGCCGACCGAGTTGACCCTCCACCCGCAACACGCCGAGTCGGCGAAGCCGTTCTTGTGGCCCACCTCCCAGCCGGCGGGCACACCGGCACGGACACCCCAGCGCTGGTCGGCACGGATGCCACGCAGGTACAACCACGCCAGCCCGCGGTTGGCACGATCGAGCGGTACGCCTCCCTGCATCAGGCGCTCCACGAACCAGGCCTGGTCCTGGGCGGTCGTCGACGTCAACCCCCAGAGCGGTTCGGTCACGTCGGTGGCGGCGAGCCCCAACCGCGCACCGTAGGAGGCCATGGCCCGCGCCCCTCCGAGACTCCCCCACAGCGACGTGGTCGCAGCGTTGTCCGACGCGGTGATCATCGGCAGCACCCGGTTCATCTCCGAGCGCGTCAGACCCCGCCGCTGATCCTGTGCCCGCAGCATGGTCGCCGCCATGACCTCGATCTTGACGACCGACGCTGTGGTCACGCGCTGACCCTGACGGAGGTGGTACCAGCAGCCGGTCCGGTCGTCGTAGACGGCGGCGGTCACGTGGTGCCCCGTCGCGCCGTAGGCGTCGATCTGCTGTTGGAACGCGGCCGTGAACGGGTCCGGACGACACGCGCCGGATGGCGGGTCCACTGGAGGTGCCGGTGGGTCGCAAGCGACGGCGAAGAGCACGACGCTGGCCATCGCCACGAGGGCGAGGAGCCGGCGACGGGGCCGAACCACGCGTGGAGCGGCCACCTTCAGCCCCGGACCTGTCCCTCGCCGCGCACGACGTACTTCGCGGAGGTGAGCTGTCGGAGCCCCATCGGCCCTCGGGCATGCAGCTTCTGGGTGGAGATGCCGATCTCGGCACCGAAGCCGAACTCCTCGCCGTCCACGAACCGGGTCGACGCGTTCAACAGCACCGCTGCGGCGTCGACCTCGTTGAGGAACCGCTCCGCCGCGTGCACGTCGGAGGTGATGATCGCCTCGGAGTGTCCGGTCGAGTGGTCGTTCACGTGGGCGATCGCCTCGTCGAGGGTGTCGACGACCTTCACCGACATCTTCAGGTCGAGGTACTCCCGGGAGTAGTCCGCGTCGGTCGCCTCGCCCATCCGAGGGACGAGCGATCGTGCACGTGCGTCACCGACGAGCTCGACGCCCGCCAGCGACCGGTCGATCCGCGACAGGAACTCAGCGGCGACCCGGGAGTGGACCACGAGGGACTCCGTGGAGTTGCAGACCGACGGTCGCTGGGTCTTGGCGTTGACGAGCACCGTCTCGGCCATGTCGAGGTCGGCCGCCTCGTCGACGTACACGTGGCAGTTGCCGTCACCGTCGATGACGAACGGAACCGTTGCATGCTCCTTGATCGAGGCGATGAGCGACGCGCCACCACGTGGGATGAGGCAGTCGACGAACCGCTCCTGCTGCATGAACGTCACCGCCGCTTCGCGGGTGGTGTCGTCGACGACGATCACGGAGTCTTCCGGAAGGCCGGCCTTCGCGACTGCTTCCCGGAGGACCTCAGCGATCGCGAGGTTGGAGTGGATCGCGCTCGACGAGCCCCGCAGGAACGCCGCGTTGCCGGACTTGAGGCAGAGCCCCGCGGCGTCGGAGGTCACGTTCGGCCGGCTCTCGTAGATGATCGCGACGACGCCGAGCGGAACCCGCACCCTGCTGATCCGCAGTCCGTTGGGACGGACCCAGCCATCGAGCACCTCCCCGACCGGGTCGGTAAGCGCGGCGACCTGCCGCAGTCCTGATGCCATGCCTGCGATCCGGGCATCGGTGAGTCGCAGTCGGTCGACGAGCCCGGCGGCGATGCCAGCACCTTCGGCACCGGCGACGTCGAGAGCGTTCGCGGCGAGGATGTCGGCGGTGCGGGTCTCGAGCAGCCCGGCTGCGGTGCGCAGCGCCTCGTCCTTGCGCTCGGTGGAGGCGGTCGCAAGCTCTCGGGACGCGACCTTGGCACGGCGGGCCAGCTCGGGGATCGGAGTGACGGGCATGGTGGAAGGCTACCGATAGCCTCCAACGCCGTGGGATCCGGACCGCTCGACGTGGTGGTGGGCGCGTTCGTCGACGACGTCGGCGCCGCACTCGGGGAGGCCACCGCCGGGCTCACCGACGTCGATCGGGCGACCTTCGAGGTCGACGTGACCGTCGAGGCATTCAACCTCGCCACGGCGATGATCGACGCCGACGAGCGCCACACCGACGAGGAGCTCAACGCGTTGATCGACGCGTTCGGCACGCGGATGGCCGACTCGCAGCTGAACCTGGCGACGCCCGAGACGCTACGCGGCGGCAGCCTCGTGGCAGGTCACCGTCGCTGGCTGGAGGTCGACTCGGAGCTGTTCGGCCTGCTCCTCGACGCGGACCGTCGCAACGGAACCCTCCTGGCAGACCGCTACTACGAGCGGGCACTCGACGTCGCCCACGTCGTCGCGAGCCTGGACGTGATCCCCGCACGTGCGGAGCTGGAGGCGATCTCGGCGTTGCGCTCCCGCCTCCTCGACGGTCTCCGCAGCCGCGACACCTCGCGACCGGCCCGGGCGACCCCGCCCGAGTCCGCCCTGGCCGGAGCGGAGCAACCGCCCGATCCGCCGCCCCGCTCGTTGGAGGACCTGCTCGCCGAGCTCGACGAGCTGATCGGTCTCGAGGGAGTGAAGGCGCGAGTGCACCTCGTTGCGGACTTCCTCCGGGTCCAGCAGCTGCGAGCTGAGCGCGACCTACCGACCGTCGAGACCTCGCATCACCTCGTGTTCACCGGCAACCCAGGGACCGGCAAGACGACCGTCGCTCGCCTGCTCGCGCAGATCTACCGGACCCTCGGGGTGGTGGCCCGTGGCCAGCTCGTCGAGACCGACCGGTCCGGTCTGGTCGCGGGGTTCGTCGGTCAGACCGCTCCGCTGGTCACGAAGCGCTTCGACGAGGCTGACCAGGGGATGCTGTTCATCGACGAGGCGTACGCCCTCGTCCGGGGCGGTGAGAACGACTTCGGTCGTGAGGCGATCGATCAGATCGTGAAGCTCATGGAGGATCGGCGGGACCGCGTGGTGCTCGTCGTCGCCGGCTATCCCGACGAGATGGAAGACCTCCTGGCGGCGAACCCCGGCCTGCGTTCACGGTTCCCGACCGTCATCCACTTCCCCGACTACACCACCGACGACCTCGTCCGGATTGTCGACTCGATCGGTGACCGCCAGCGCTATCGCCTGACCGACGACGCCAGGGCGAAGCTCCGTCAGGTCCTCGACGCGACCCCACGTGGCCACGGGTTCGGCAATGCCCGCCTGGCACGCAACCTGTTCGAAGCTGCGATCAACGCCCACGCGAGTCGGATCATGAAGCTGCAGGACCCGCCAACCGACGACGACCTCACGACGCTCCTCCCCGGCGACCTCCCCGACGAAGCCGACTCCAGCGATGCACCCGCCGACGCGGGCGATGGGGTGACACCGTGAAGCGGATCCTCGCGATCCTCGCTGCGCTGGCGATGATCGGTGCGGCGGCGCTGATCCGCCAGCAGATGATCGACGGCGACACCACCTCCGGAGGAGATGGCACGCTACGACTCCGCTGCGGAAGCGAGTTGGCGTCGGTCTGTGAACGACTGGCGAAGGAGGACGGCTCGATCGAGGTGACCGTTCGCGATGACGGCGAGACGACCGACGCCCTCTCGACGAAGGCGGCGATCGTCGACTTCGACGCATGGCTCTCCGTCGGGCCATGGGCAGGGATCGTCGCCGACAACCGTCGACAGGCCGCCCTCACCACTGCGGTCCTCGCCGCCCCGTCACGCGTCCTGGCCCGCTCTCCGGTCACCTTCGTCGGGCCCGCGGACCGAATCGCCGCGCTCATCAGCCACTGCGGTGGCACCATCACCTGGACCTGCATCGGCGACGCATCCGGGCGGCCCTGGAGCGAACTCGGCGGCCAGCCGACGTGGGGGCCCATGAAGGGAGGGCTCGCACCGCCGGACACCGGATCCGGTCTCGTCGCGCTGGACCAGGCGGTCGCCACGCAATCGTCGACCACCGACTGGGGGACCGCCGATCTGGAGCAGTGGTCGGGCTGGCTCGCCCAGTTGCTGACGCAGGCACAGCAGTCCGATGACCCGTTGGCACGGATGCTCGTCCAGTCCGGTTGGGCCAGCATCACCGCCCCGCTCGAGCGGCAGTCCGGTCCCGAGATGGAGCGGGGCAACAGACGGGCGTCGTACTCGCTCCTCTACCCTGAACCGATGGTCACCGCGGATGTCACGCTGGTCCCCGCGAACGGGCTGAAGGCGGACGACCTCCTCGACCGCCTGGGATCCGGCCGGATCGCGGCGGCGTTGACCCAGGCGGGATGGCGTGTCGTCGGACAACCCAACCAGAAAGGCGTCGGCGGCGGACCGACGTTGCCTCCGACATCGAACCTCGCATCCCCCGGCGCGCTCCAGGCGCTGCGCAACGAGTGGAAGGCCATCCGACGCTGATGCGACGCCGACCGATGTTACTGCTCGCCGCGGTGGTCCTCCTCGCTGCCCTCGTCACGTCATGCGCTGGCGGCGACGACCAGGGCGGCGGCGGCAGAAGTGGCTGCGTGCGCGTCGACGCTGCGGTCAGTCCGGAGAAGATCGACCTCCTCGGCCGCCTGGCGGAGGACTTCGAGAGGACTGCTCCCACCGTCGACGGGACCTGCATCGACGTGCAGGTGCAGAAGGTCTCCTCGGGTGTCGCCACGACAGCACTCGCCGACGGATGGGACACGGCGACCGACGGGCCCCGTCCTGTCATCTGGTCACCGGCATCGAGCGCGTGGGGTCAGATCCTGAACCAACGGCTCGCCACCGCTGGCAAGGCCGAGATGGCGAAGGACCCGGTGTCGTTCATGAACACGCCGCTCGTCATCGCCATGCCGGAACCGATGGCCACCGCGCTTGGGTGGCCCGACAAGCCGATCGGCTGGTCCGACATCCTCACCCTGGCGCGCTCGCCCGGCGGCTGGGCCGACCTGGGACACCCGGAATGGGGTCGGTTCCGTCTCGGCAAGACCAACCCGAACTACTCGACCTCAGGTCTGCACGCGCTCATCGCCCAGAACTACGCGGCGACGGCGAAGACCTCAGGTCTGTCGTCGGAGGACCTTCAGAACCCGACGGTCCAGCAGTACGGGCGCGACATCGAGTCATCCGTGGTGCACTACGGCGACATCACGATGACGTTCCTGAACAACTGGTTCCGAGCGGACCGACGTGGCACCGCGTTGAACTACGCCTCAGCGGTGGCCGTCGAGGAGAAGTCGGTCATCGACTACAACCGGGGGAATCCCGACGGCCAGCTCGACCAGGGAGAGAAGCCCCGTCCACCTCGCACCAAGCTGATCGCGATCTACCCCACCGAGGGAACGCTCTACTCGGACAACCCGCTGTTCGTCCTGCACGCTGACTGGGTGTCGCAACAGCAGCGCAACGCTGCCGAGCAGTTCCAGAAGTTCGTCCTTCAACCGAGCAACCAGAAGCGTGTGCTCGAGTTCGGGTTCCGTCCCGGCAACCCCGACGTCGCAGTGTCCGACCCGATCACGAAGGCGAACGGCGTCGATCCCGGCCAGCCCCAGACCCTGCTCGAGATGCCGAGCGGTGCGGTGATGGATGAGCTGCTCAAGCACTGGGCGGCACAGCGCAAGGGTGCGCGTGTGATGCTCGTGATCGACGTGTCGGGGTCGATGGGTGACCCAGCTGATCCCAAGGACCGGGGCGGCCCGACCAAGCTGGACCTCGCCAAGCAGGCGGTGATCCAGGGGCTGGGCCAGTTCAAGGACGACGACCTCGTGGGCGTCCGGGTCTTCACCAGCGACATCGACGGTCGAGGTGCCTCGTTCCAGGACCTCGCGCCCATCCAGGCGATCGGACCGAACCGCGAGCGGCTCAAGAACCTGGTTGGTTCGCTCACCCCGCTCAACGGGACCCCGCTGTACGAGGTGACGAAGACCTCTTACGACGAGATGCTCCGCGGCTACGACCCGGCGTTGATCAACGCCGTGATCGTCCTCACAGACGGACGCAACGACGACGGTGACGCCAGCGACGATCGTCGACAGCTCGAGGCACTGCTGTCGGACGTCCGCTCGAACAGCGACGGCGAGAACGCCAAGCCGGTGCGCATCTTCACGATCGCCTACGGCGGCGACACCAACCCGACGATCCTCAAGCAGATCGCCGAGGCGTCCAACGCCACGCCCTACACCGCCACCGACGCGACGACGATCGACTCGGTGTTCGCGGCGGTCGTCAGCAACTTCTGAGCCCACCGGTCACCGTGCCTCACAGTCACCGGGTGAAGAACGGCCCCTTCTCCTGACGGTTCGATC
>JAFDWA010000600.1 GCA_018268735.1 Actinomycetota bacterium
GGATCCGGCCCGACGGCAACGACCAGTACCTCCAGCCCACCGGTCGTTACGCCCACCTGCTCGACGATCCATACACCACCCCTGACGAGCGGGACCCGGCGCGCGACGAGGTCGACGTCGCCATCATCGGTGGCGGGTTCGCCGGCCTGTGCGCCGGCGCGCGGCTGCGCGAGCGAGGCGTGCAGGACCTGCGCATCATCGAGGGCGGCGGCGACGTCGGCGGCGCGTGGTACTGGAACCGCTACCCCGGCGCCATGTGCGACACCGCGGCGATGATCTACCTGCCGCTGCTCGAGGAGACCGGGTACCTGCCGTCGGCCAAGTACGTGCCGGCCCCGGAGATCTTCGCCCACGCCCGCCGCATCGCCGAGACCTTCGACCTCTACCGCGACGCTCTCCTGTCCACCCAGGTGCGCTCGCTGAACTGGGACGATGACGCGTCCCGCTGGATCGTGACCACCGACCGGGGAGATGAGATCCGCGCCCGGTTCGTCACCATGGGGACCGGGCCGTTGCACCGGCCCAAGCTCCCCGGCATCCCCGGCATCGAGACATTCGACGGCCACGCCTTCCACACCAGCCGTTGGGACTACGACTACACCGGCGGCGACGCGGCGGGCGCGCCGATGACCGGGCTGGCCGACAAACGGGTCGGCATCATCGGCACCGGGGCGACCGCGGTCCAGGCGATCCCGCACCTCGCCACCTCGGCTGCTGAGCTCTACGTGTTCCAGCGCACGCCGTCGTCGGTCGACGTGCGTGCCAACCGGCCCTTCGGTCCCGACGACTTCGCCGACCTCGGTCCGGGCTGGCAGCGGGAGTGGCTGATCAACTTCGCCACCCTCCAGACCGGCGGCTTCACCGACGTCGACCTGGTGAAGGACGGCTGGACCGACATCTCCCAGCGGATCCGGGACCGGATCGTCGACATGATGGCGGTCCCGGGCACGGAGCTGACCCCCGAGCTGATGCAGCAGGCCTACGAGGACAGCGACGACGAGAAGATGGAGGAGATCCGCGCCCGCATCGACTCGATCGTGGCCGACCCCGCCACCGCCGACGCGCTCAAGCCGTGGTACCGCCAGCTGTGCAAGCGGCCCTGCTTCCACGACGAGTACCTCCAGGCGTTCAACGAGCCCGGTGTGCGCCTGATCGACACCGACGGTCGCGGCGTCAGCGCCATCGACGCCACCGGCGTGTGGGTCGACGACGACCACTACGAGCTCGACTGCCTGATCTTCGCCTCCGGCTTCGAGGTCGGCACCGACCAGGCCCGCCGCAGCGGGTTCGAGACCACCGGTCGCGACGGGGTCACCCTCACCGACGCGTGGGCCGAGGGCATGGTGTCGCTGCACGGAATGCACGTCCGGGGGTTCCCCAACCTGT
>JAFDWA010000601.1 GCA_018268735.1 Actinomycetota bacterium
GTCACCCAGCTCTCGGCGGCCAACAAGGCTCTCGAACAGGTCGGATTCCGACTCGTCGCGGCCGGCCTGACCTGGTGCCTGCAGGATCCCGAACGTTCAGCGGCCGACGGCTACGAACTGGCCGATGTCCAGAAGATGTTCACGAAGCTGGCCTGATGGTCGCCGACCGCTTCAGTCCCCTCCCGGCTGAGCACTCAGCCGCGGCGACCGAAGAACCCGCGACGGGCACCGGCCGAGGGCGCCCCGGCACCGGATCCGCAGTGGCACCTGTCCGCTTCGGGAACGTGGCCCAGCACCTGTTCCACGTGGGCGCCGCACCCGGACCAGGTCGGTCGTCCGCACTTCCTGCACGTCGTCGCTCTGCACATACCCCTGAGGGTATCATGGAAATACCCGTCGGGGTATCCACGGTTGCACGCCGCTGACGGATCGACCGCATCATTGGAGGTGCCTGATGATCTTCGAGCAGTACGAGCTCGGCTGCCTCTCGCAGTTCAGCTACCTGATCGGCGACGAGACCACCGGCCGTGCCGTCGTCGTCGACCCGCAGCGTGACGTCGGCGGCTACCTCGCCGATGCGCAGCGACACGGACTGCGGATCGAGCGGGTGATCGAGACGCACTTCCACGCGGACTTCCTCTCCGGGCACCTCGAGCTCGCGAGCGCCACCGGCGCTGCGATCTCCTTCGGCCCCGGCGCCGAGGCGGAGTTCCCGATCGAGAACCTGTCGGACCGCCAGCGGCTGAGCCTCGGCGATGTGGAGCTCGAGATCCGCCACACGCCGGGGCACACACCCGAGTCGATCTCGATCGTCGTCTGGCGGGACCGCGGCGACGACACGCCGTGGGCGGTGCTCACCGGCGATGCGCTGTTCATCGGCGACGTCGGCCGGCCGGACCTGTTGACCTCGATCGGCTGGACCGCCGACGATCTGGCCCGCAAGCTCTACCGCTCGCTGCAGGACCAGCTCCTGACGCTGCCTGACGAGACGACCGTCTTCCCTGCTCACGGGGCAGGATCGGCGTGCGGCAAGAACCTGTCGACAGCGAACCGCTCGACGATCGGCGAACAGCGCCGCACCAACCCGGCGTTGTCGCCGATGAGCGAGGACGACTTCGTCGACGCCGTGACGAGCGGCCAGCCGGTGGCCCCGCCGTACTTCGTGTTCGCCGCCACCACCAACCGGCAGGAGCACGAACTCCTCGACGAGGAGGCGCCGCTGCCGCGGCTGTCGGTCGAGGAGGCCCTGCGCCTGGTCGAGGCCGGCGCCGCGCTCGTCGACGGTCGCGATCCCGAGGTGTTCGCTGTCGGTCACCTCCGCGGCGCGGTGAACGTCGGACTGGACGGGCGCTTCGCCGAGTACGCGGGCGACGTCGTGCGGCC
>JAFDWA010000602.1 GCA_018268735.1 Actinomycetota bacterium
CGCGGTGCTGGTCGTGGTGTTCGCCGTCTGCCTCGTCAGCGCCGTCCAGCTCCTCGCACCCCGGTCGATGCCGTTCGGCGTGGTCGGCTCGTCGCCGGTGGTCGAAGCCGTCCAGAAGAAGCTCGACATCGACGTGACCGCCTACCCCACATCGGCGGATCTCGAGGCGGCAACTCGCGACGGTGATGTCTACGGCGGCTACGTGACCGGGACCGGAACCGGCACGCTGCTCACGGTGCCGGCGAAGAGCTTCTTCGGTGACATCTACCTCACCGGCGCGTTCGAGAAGGCCGCAAAGGCCGACGACGTCACCCTCACGGTCACCCCCGTGGTGCCGTTGCCCACCGCCGATCGCACCGGTGCGGTCGTGGGCCTGCTCCTGCTGCCCACCCTCATCGGCGGATACATGGTCGCGTCGCTGCTGTACTCCAGCAGCCAGGCTGCGGCGGTTCCCGGACGCATCGGCCTCATGCTCGGCTTCTCAGCGGTCGTCGCGATCATCACCGGGGTCGTGGCCGGGCCGCTGCTCGGGGCGATCCCGACCTCGAACATGTGGACCCTGATCCCGTGCTTCTTCCTCGTCACCGCGGCGGTGAGCCTGTCCGCGCTCGCGCTCCAGGCGTTGGTCGGCAAGCTCGGCTCGCTGCTCGTCGCCCTGCTCTTCATCGTGATCGGAGGGGCCGGTGCCGGCGGGGGCGGGGTGTCGTTGCTGCCGGAGTACTGGCAGCACATCGGCAACCTCTTCCCGCCCCGGCACGCGATCGAGCTCTACCGGAACGTCCGCTACTTCGGCGGCCACGACATCGTCGTGCCGATCGCGGTGCTGCTGGCCTACGTGGTGATCAGCATCGTCGTGGTCGTCGCCCGAACCCGTTCCGGTGACGTGGTGCCGGCGTCCGACCCTCGTCCCGACACCGGCGACGGACCCGACACCAGCCACAGCGCCGGCGACCCGACCCCTGCCATCGACCCACGGCGACGGTTCGTGCCCAAGGACCTCGTCGCTCCGGTCGTGTTCTCCCTCCTGCTCACGACGCTCTTCGCCGTCAACTACACGAGCTCCGGGCACTCGCCCGCCGCCAACCGGATGCCGTTCGGGGTCGTCGGTCCCACCACGCTCGCGGAAGCTGCCCAGAGCTCGCTGTTCTCCCTGGACCTGATCAAGTTCGAGAGCCAGTCCGACGCCGACGCCGCGATGGACCGGGGAGAGATCTACGGAGCTCTCGACAGCACCGGCACATCGGCGCAGCTGACGGTCGTGTCGACGATCAGCGACATCTCCCCCCTCGACATCACCGCCAACTTCGAGAAGGCGGCGGCCGCGTCCGGCGACGAGCTGAAGGTCACCGCCCGAGCACCCACCCCGCGGTCGCCTCCACC
>JAFDWA010000603.1 GCA_018268735.1 Actinomycetota bacterium
ACCGCGTGGAGGAGATGCTGTCGGCACAGCCGGATCTCGAACCAGTTGTCGACGTGGCGTTCATCGACGCGTCAGGAGAGGACCCTGCGGCGCTGCTCGGGCCCACGGCTACGGCTGCGGCGAGTGCATCGGCGGAGCTGCTGGAGCTGCCGTCCGGGAGCTGGATCCGCTTCGACGCCTCCTTGCGGGAACGGGCGGAGCGACGCGAGCGCGACGAAGCGGCGCTGCGGCGCACCAGCGACGGCCGGGACCTGGTGCTCGAGTACCAGCCCGAGCTGGACCTGCGCACAGGTCGTGCTGCTGGCGTCGAGGCGCTCGTGCGTTGGGAGCGCGAGGGACACCTCGTCCCACCCGACGAGTTCGTCCCGCTGGCGGAGCGCACCGGGCTCATCGTCCCGATCGGTGAGTGGGTGCTGCGCGATGCCTGTGGGCAGCTCGCGCGGTGGCGCTCTGACGGCTCGGCGAGCGAGTCGACGGTCGCGGTGAACGTCTCGCCCCGTCAGCTGCTCGACGACGGCTTCCCCGACGTGGTGGTCTCTGCGCTCTCCGAGAGCGGGCTGCGGGCGGGCGACCTGGTCCTGGAGCTCACCGAAGGGGTGCTGCTGTCGGACCTCGAACAGGCCGGCGAGCGGCTCGGGGAGCTGCGTTCGCACGGTGTTCGCGTCGCGGTGGACGACTTCGGGACCGGGTACGCGTCCCTCACGTACCTGCACCGGCTCCCCGTCGACGTGGTCAAGCTCGACCGCAGCTTCGTCGACGGCGTCGGTGTCGACGACCGCCTCACCGCGATCGTGACGGCGGTGCTCGGACTCCTGGAGGCGATCGGGTTGGAGTCGATCGCCGAAGGGGTTCGCACCGACGAGCAGGCCGCACACCTGAGGGCGCTGGGGTGCCACCTGGCGCAGGGCTCCTGGGTGGGTCCACCGGCTGCCCCTGAGGTTCTGCGCGAGTGGCTCCGCTGACCGACGACGCCTCGCCGCCGCGGCAACATGAGGGTCGCGATCGGCGCATCCGGTCGAAGCAGCGGATCCAGGATGGCCCGCCGTGCCCGGACGGGTGTCGCTCAGCACACAGGGGGAACCAGAGATGACCGACGACGCAGCGAGCGACCCACGTGCGCCGTACGCGGGTCACGGCGGCAGCGTCGGGCGGGTGTTCGCGACGTCGGAGCCGTGGTGGCCCGAACCCCGCCGAGCCCGTGGCGGAGCGCCCAACATCGTCGTCGTCCTCTGCGACGACCTCGGCTACTCGGACCTGGGCTGCTACGGCTCGGAGATCCCGACGCCGAACATCGACGCGATCGCGGCCGAGGGGCTGCGCTACACCGACTACCACTCGGCGCCGATGTGCTCGCCCACGCGGGCGTCGCTGATGACC
>JAFDWA010000604.1 GCA_018268735.1 Actinomycetota bacterium
GGCGAGCCGCTGTGCCCTGGCGGAGCCGGCGAGGATGCGCCCCATGGCATGTCGCGGCAGTTCCGGGCGTGGATGGGCGGGATCCTCGCCCACTCCAGAGAGCTGTCGCTGTGCTTCGCCCCGTACGTCAACTCCTACAAGCGCTACCAGCCGGACTCATGGGCACCGACGGCGGTGGTGTGGTCGCCGGACAACCGGACCTGCGGGCTGCGCCTCGTCGGCCACGGCGCCGGCATGCGCGTCGAGTCGCGGATCCCCGGCGCCGACTGCAACCCCTACATCGCGTTCGCCGCAGTGATCGCCGCCGGGCTCGACGGCATCGACCGGGGCCTCGACTGCGGCGACCCCTTCGTCGGCAACGCCTACGCGGCCGACGACGTGGAGCGGATCCCGTGGAACATCGTCGAGGCCATCGATGCCTTCGAGCGGTCCGAGATGGCGAACGAGGCGTTCGGCGACGACGTGCACTTCCACCTGCTGCACACAGCGAAGGCCGAGTGGCGGGCGTTCAACAACACGGTCACCGAGTGGGAGCTGCGCCGCAACTTCGAGCGCATCTGAGCACCGTCCGCGCTCCGGCCTGCGCCGATCCTCGCTGTCAGTCGACGATCGCCTGCTGGACGAGCTGTCGGAGCTGCGTGCGGATCGGGTAGGTGCTCGACGGCAGCAGCTGCGTGTAGAACGCCACGGTCATGTCCTCGACCGGATCCACGAGGAACGCCGTGGAGGCCGCACCGCCCCAGCCGTACTCCCCCGCTGAGGACGGCGTGCGGTAGGCGGCCGGGTCGAGGACCACCGAGAACCCCAGGCCGAACCCGACACCGTCGAAGGTCGTCTCCGCGAACGTCGACTGACCGAAGGCTTCCAGGTCCACGCCCCCGGGCAGGTGGTTGCGAACCATGTACTCGACGGTCCGTGGTGACAGCACGCGCACCCCGTCGAGCTCGCCGCGCCGGCGCAGCATCTCGGTGAACCGGTGGTAGTCCCCGGCACTCGAGACGAGGCCGCCGCCGCCGGACAGGAAGGTCTGCGGACGCGTCGCCGCACGACCCGCTGCGTCCCAGCGGGTCGCCCGGCCACCTTCGCCGAAGGGGATGTACAGGGCTGCGAGGCGCTCCACGTCGTCGCCGGTGACCCAGAAGGACGTCTCGTCCATGCCGAGCGGCTCGAAGATCCGGGTCCGGAGGAAGTCGTCGAGCTGCATGCCCGACCACACCTCCACCAGACGCCCGAGCACGTCGGTCGCCATCGAGTAGTTGAACGTCGAGCCTGGTTGCGCCACGAGCGGGAAGCCGGCGATCTGATCGATCACCTCGGCCGTCCCGGCCCCCTTCGGCGATCCCCACGCGTAGCCGTGCTTGCGGTAGATCTCGTCG
>JAFDWA010000605.1 GCA_018268735.1 Actinomycetota bacterium
TCTCCCTGAGCATCTCACTTCTAGGACCTGTCACGCCTACTCCCGCATGAACTCATCCGAACTTCATGGACGATGTGCTGGTCCAATGGCTCTACACTGGTGAAGAAGCTGCCGCGACCGTCGTGGTCGGCGTTTTCGATGAGGTCTCGGAGACCGCTTACGTCGATCAATTGAGCCAGTCCGGTTTCGGAACAACCCTGGTACCGTCTGCTGACGTCAACACCTGATCGACGAGGTCCTCTCCCTCGTAGTAGCGGACGACCCAGACGCAGTCAGACAACGACGAACCCAACGCATCACAGCGGAACGCCACTGACGCGTTCGCTGACGCGTGGGACGCTTCCTTCGTGGCTGTATCGAGAGCTACGTCGATGACCTTTGCCGGATCGACGGGCACTGGGATGAACTGCTGTTCATCCCGGAGACTGAGTGATGCTGATGGAAGCACTATCGCGCCATCAGACCTGACGGCGATCCGAGCCATCTCGTATTCGTGTCCGGAAGCACCGTCTGGAGCAGTCACAGGTGTCGGGTTGGGAGCAGCGAACTCGAACACCCACTGCGTCGCGGCGCGCTTGTTCGGTACGAGGAGTGTCTGTGAACCAGGGTCGACGAAGGAGAGAACGCCGGTGTTGGAAACGAAGATGAGCACCGACCCGGACTTCACCTCTGCCGTTGCCTTTTCGAGGGCTACCTGGACTCCGATCAGGTCAGCGGATGCCGTTTCATGACCTTTCGAAATCGAGTCTGAGGATCCACCGCAGCCTGAGGTCAGCGTGATCACGAGCATCACGATGATGGTGTGAGCAGTTCGGGTCACCGAGGAGCCTCCGCTACTGATCGATGGAATCTGTTGCATGACGAACCATCTCCATCGCACCTGCGCCGGTCACCGTCCCGTTCTCATCGCGGACCAGATCGGTCGGGACAGCAAGATCTGAGCGGTCGACATGGTCCAGCACGGTCCGGCTGATCAGGTAGACGACGCCGGGCTGTTGTTCGGGGAGACCCACGATCCGGGTGCCGCTTCGACGCCGATGGACCGCGACGACGCCGATGTCGGTTTGGAGGTGCGTCTCATCGGTGAGGGCTTCAACGCGAGCGACCACTCCCGACGGTGGAACCGACGCCCAACTCCCGTCCACGAGTTGGATGTCGATCGCGTGGGGCGTCAGGTTGACGAGCTGGACGATCTGTGTCGCATCAGCTCGGGCGTCACCGGCCACGTCGTCCGCCCTGGTGGCGCCCGCCCTGATTGCGCCCGCCCTGATTCCGTCCACCGCCGGCTTGGCCCGCTCCTCCGGCGCCGCGCCCCCCGTTCTGCGTCGGCGCCCGCCGGATCGGCAAGGTCGGATCGTTCGCGTCGAGCGACGG
>JAFDWA010000606.1 GCA_018268735.1 Actinomycetota bacterium
TCGGGATCGCTCTGCACGAGCGGGATGGGCGGTGATGGCCGGGAATGGGCGGTGATGGCCGGGAATGGCCGGCGCAGCATCGTGTTGGACCGGACGTGCACATCGACATCTGGTCCGACGTGATCTGCCCGTGGTGCTACCTGGGCTCCCGGCGCCTCGCCGCTGCGATCGACGTGTTCGAGCAACGCCACCCCGACGAGCCCGTGACGCTGCGATGGCGGGCGTTCGAGCTCGACCCTGGCGCACCGCGGGAGCCGCGACCGATGCGACCGGTGATCGAGCGCAAGTACGGGCCGGGAGCGTTCGATGCGATGACCGGGAGGTTGACCACGCTCGGCGCAGCGGAAGGAATCGACTACCGGTTCGAGGACACGCTGCGGGTCAACACGTTCGACGCGCACCGGCTGCTCGGCGCCGCGGGCTCCTCTCCGGACCCCGGAGCCCAGGACCGGCTCGCCGAACGCCTCTTCCGCGCCTACTTCACCGAGGGTCGCGACGTCGCGGACCACGCCACCCTCGTCGAGCTCGCCGAGGAGGCCGGCATCGAGCGCGACGAGGCGCAGGAGCTGCTCGCCTCGGATGCACGCTCCGAACAGGTCCGAGCCGACGAGGCAGCGGCGCGGGATCGCGACATCACCGGGGTTCCGGCGGTCGTCGTGGACGGTCGCCTCCTCGTTCCGGGTGCCCAGGAGGCAGACGTGTTCCTGCGCGTCCTGGAGCGGGCCGCAGCCGCCTGAAGGGGCTGCGAGGGTCCCGCCCCGCAACCGGGCCCGGATGCGGCGTCTACCCTGGCCGCCGTGGCAGACCAGGGCTTCGACGACGGCGCCGACCCACCGGTGCTGCTCACCCCGGGACCGCTCACCACCTCCGCCCGCACCCGCATGGCAGCGACCTCGGACCTCGGGTCCTGGGATCGCGAGTTCAACGAGTTGACCGCCGACGTGTGCCGCCGCCTCGTCGCCGTGGCGGATGCATCCCGCGAGCTCTCCTGCGTGCCGATGCAGGGCTCTGGGACGTTCTCGGTCGAGAGCGCGCTGCGGACGCTCGTGGCTCGCAGGGGTTCTGTCGTCGTCGTCGTGAACGGCGCCTACGGCCGTCGCATCGCGACGATGGCCACGCAGGCCGGACGCGACGCCGTCGTCGTGGAGAGCGCGTGGGACGAGCTGCCGGACCTCGAATCGCTCGGAGAGGCACTCGACTCCCATCCCGAGGCGTCACACGTCGCGGTCGTCCACTGCGAGACCTCCACCGGCCTGCTCAACCCGGTGCGCGACATCGCCGAGGTCGCCGCATCGAGAGGTCGACGCGTCCTGGTGGATGCGATGAGCAGCTTCGGGATCCTCGACCCTGCGATCGACCACCCTGCCGTCGAC
>JAFDWA010000607.1 GCA_018268735.1 Actinomycetota bacterium
CAATGACCTCGCCCTGTTACATCGGTGGTTCGCATGGTCCTGACCCGACAGCATTGAGTCCGGCGAGGTCACCCACTGCCCATTCCGTAGCGCGGCCGTCGTGGCCGTGGTAGAGGATGTTCTTGATGTCGTTGGTATGGGTGAGGCCGACGATGTGTCCCACATAGTGCATGAGGATCGCTCTGAGTCGAGCGGTACGTTGCTCGGCAGGGAAGGTCGCCAGATCAGCAGCAATGGTCGGACCATTGAAGGCCACTTCGCCGGTCACATAGACGCGCCGTGATCTTGTCGGACTGGTGACAGCATAGCTCCCACCAGATCCGAAGCTGTCCGGTGTGAGGATCGACAACTCCGCCTCGTCGGACCAGGCGAGGAGTACAGGTGCCCATCGATCTCCGTAGCGTTGCGGCTGGAAGAGCTCGCGCTTGATGACCGGCACCTCGTTGGTGGCTCCGTCGTCGACGAAGACGAGGCCGGTCGCCGTGCTCACCTGCTGGATCGCGTCTCGGAGGACCTGTCTGGAGCCTGGAAGCGCCGTCCGATCGTTGACGACATAGTGGATGGGCCGGCACGGGTCGTAGGTGACGGGCGTCGACGGATCGTTCGCCTGGATCGTGAGGAACTCGAAGTCCCGACCCGCTTTCATCTGGTCGGCACCTGGAGGCAGCGGAGCGGGACGCCCGAGTGGATGTCCAGCACCGGAAGTCGGTGTTGGGCTGTCGTGGTCTGTGCGGTTCGCCTCCCGGGGCGCTGTCGTCCGGGAAGCCGCTGACCGGCTGTCGCCCGATGGAGCGAGGCTGCTCCAGTAGAACGCGCCGACCGTCAGGGCGCTGATCGCCAACACGATGCCGATCCATCGGAGCGTGCTCCATCTGATCATCCCCGACCTCCGAGGAGTTGAGGGCGAAGCCGCATGTACATCTCCTTCGCCAGGAGGGATGCTCCCAGTTCGTTCGTGTGCACCTGATCCCAATAGATCGGATCCGATTGCCCGTCGTATGCGGCTGACAGGTCTTCGACTCCCATGGGCGCGAGCTGCTCGAAGATCCGGCTGTGCACAGATGTGGCAAGGCGTCGTGCGCTGTCATCGATGCCACTGCGATTCAGTGTCGAGCGATCGGAGTCGGAGAGGTTCGACTTCCTGAGAAGGGTTGGCTGCCAGAAGAATCGGATCGGGACACCGGCACCGGCGGCGAGCGTTCTGGCGACGTCGACGCCTCGTCCGTAGCGGGTGGCGATGGCGTCAGCGATGTCATCGGGGGAGACTGGGCCGCTCGACTGCTGTGGCTGTTGGACGTCGATGCCGATCGTCGAGGCGACACCGGCCTGGTGGCGGCTCCTGAGCATCTTCTCGAACTCTGCATCGAG
>JAFDWA010000608.1 GCA_018268735.1 Actinomycetota bacterium
ACGCCAACGCTGTGTCCTTGACCTCCTGGGGGATGCCGAGCTCGAGTCCGGTGAAGCTCGACGTGGCCGACATCGTGAGCAGGTCGATGTACTCGAGGATGAGCGGACCGACGCCCGAGTCGACGATGCGCGGGGCCGCCGCAGTGACCTCCTCGAGCGTGGTGAACGGGGCGAGGATCGTCGCCTGGTGTGCGGGCCGCGGGTAGAGGCGCAGCGTCGCCTCGGTCACGAGCGCCAGGGTGCCCTCGCTGCCGATGACGAGCTGCGTGAGGTCGTAGCCGGTCGTCGCCTTCACGAACTTGCCGCCCGTGCGGATGACCTGTCCGTCGGCGAGGACGAGCTCGAGACCGAGGACCTGGTGGCGCGTCACGCCGTACTTCACGGCCCGCATGCCGCCGGCGTTCGTCGCGACGTTGCCGCCGATGCTGGCGGAGTACTCACCCGGGTACACCGGATAGACGAGCCCGGCCGCCGCGGTCACTTCGTCGAGCTCGTTGAGGCGCAGTCCCGGCTGCACGACGGCGACGTGGTTGTCGGTGTCGATCTCGAGGACCCGGTTCATCCGCTCGAAGCTCACGACGATCGAGCCCTCGGCCGGCGTCGCCGCTCCGGAGAGCCCGGTGCCGCTCCCACGGGCGGTGATCGGCACCTTCCGCTCCGCCGCGAACCCGACCACAGCGGCGACCTCGTCGGTCGACTCGGGCAGCACCACGGCCGCCGGGCGGCGGGGGGCGACGGTGAGGGACTCGTCGTGGTGGTAGTCCTCACCCGCGCGTTCGGGGTCGAGGACCCGCTCGGCGGACAGGACCCCAGCGAGCTCTGCGACCAGGTCGGTCATGTCGACGTCTCCTCCGATCGGCTCCGACCGGTCTAGCAGCAGCCGGCCCCTCCTCGGGACGCTAGCGTCGCGGCGCTGGAGCATTCAGGAGGGCGAGCGTGGACGACGACATCGGGACAGGCCAGACCTCCGGTGCCACCGACGACGAGGAGCGGGCCGAGATCGAGGAGATCCGCTCCCGTCTGGCGTCGCTGCCCAACGCGCTCGGACTGGCAGCGCGCCTCAACGGCGGGGTCCTCGACGACGCGGCTGGCCTCGACGTGCGCACGCTGCACCTCGTGCGGGTCGCGGCGATGGCCGCGGCGGGCATGCCGAAGCTCGGATGGGAGGTCAACGTCGAACTGATGGAGGGCGAGGTCTCCGCCGACGACATCGAGGCGACCCTTGCCGCGGTCGCGCCGATCATCGGCACCGCGCGGTACCTCGAGGCAGTCAGCACCCTGCTCGCCGACTGAGGTCGGGGCTGCGGCTGGGGCTGCTCGCCGGCTGACGATCCTGCGGGAGCGGGCTCAGGTCTGGTCGAACACCT
>JAFDWA010000609.1 GCA_018268735.1 Actinomycetota bacterium
AGCCCATAGGAGATGAAGTCGTAGAAGCGCCCGGAGATGTTCACCGGCGACCCATGGGTGAGGTGGCCGCCGTGGTCGAGGCTCAAGCCGAGCACGGTGTCGCCCGCCTCGAGCAGCGCGAGGTACACGCCGAGGTTGGCGTTGGCACCCGAGTGCGGCTGCACGTTGGCGGCTTCGGCGCCGAACAGGTCGCATACCCGCCGGCGAGCCAGGTCCTCGATCTCGTCGACGACCTGGTTGCCACCGTAGTAGCGCTTCGCCGGGTAGCCCTCCGAGTACTTGTTGGTGAGCACCGACCCGACCGCGGACATCACCGCCGGTGAGGTGAAGTTCTCGGAGGCGATGAGCTGGAGCCCGGTGTTCTGTCGATCGACCTCCCGGTCGATGAGCTCGGTGATCTCGGAGTCCGGCGAGGTCGGCCAGGGCATGGGGGAACATCCTGTCGGTCGGCTCCACGGCTGCGGAGCGGGCGGTCTGGTCGGGCGGTCTGGTCGGTCGGCCCGGCGTGACGATCGTCGGTCGACCCGACGGGCTCGGCCCGGCAGGGTCAGCAGAGCTCCGCGCCGAGCTCGTCCAGTTTGGCGACCCGACCGGTGTGTCGGCCACCTTGGAACTCCGAGTCCAACCAGGCGTCCAGAGCGTCCCTCGCGACCTCCTCGCCGAGGAGTCGCTGGCCGAGGCAGATCACGTTGGCGTCGTTGTGCTCACGGGCCAGACGAGCGGAGGTCTGGTCGTGCACGGTCGCGGCCCGGATGCCACGGACCTTGTTGGCGGCGATCGCAATGCCGATCCCCGACCCGCAGACGCACACGCCGAGGTCGACGTCGCCGCTCGCGACCGCACGTCCGACCGCCGCGCCGAAGTCGGGGTAGTCGACCCGGTCGTGCCCATGGGTCCCCAGGTCGACCACGTCGATCCCGCGTCCGGCGAGGTGCGCAGCGAGCATGTCCTTGAGGTCGACACCGGCGTGGTCGGCGCCGACGGCGATTCGCAGGGCGGCGGCGCTCACGACGGGGTCCCGGTCCGCTCGAGTCGGGCGCGGAGGGTGGTCATCACCCGCTCCGATGCCTTGGGCATCTCGTCGAGCAGCGTCCGGAAGGCGTTCGTGCGGAACCGCAGCAGCGACACATCGGAGTCGGCGACCACCGTCGCGGTGCGCGGCCGGTGATCGATGAGTGCCATCTCCCCCACCATCGACCCCGGGCCGAGCGACGCGATGTGCTCGGCTCGCACGTACACGCTCGCTTCGCCGTCGACGATCACGAAGCACTCGGTTCCCGGGTCACCCTGGTCCATGAGCACCGTCCCTTCGGGTGCGCTCACCCGTTCCGACAGCTCCGCGACGCGCCGAAGGTCGTCGGGGCCG
>JAFDWA010000060.1 GCA_018268735.1 Actinomycetota bacterium
CAGACGAGCGCTGCCTGGCGCCCGAGGTCCTGCCGTGCCCTCCACGAGAAGAAGCCGTCGTCGAGCGCGGTGCACGCCACGACCTGCGGGCCGGCGCCGGTCGACACGTCCAGTCCCGCCCGCTCGAGGGCGACGCGCACGGCAGCACGCAGGTCGAACGCCGGCGCTCCGTCCAGGGTGGTCCCTCGCACCGTCGGCCCGAGGCGATCGCAGAGCTCGTCGAGCTCCACCGGACCGAACTCGTAGGCAGCGGGCGAGATGCACGGCCCGACATCCCAGGTGAACCGCGTCGCGCCCATCCGACGCATGTGCTCGACGGTGGCCTCGAGGACGCCGTTCGACAGCCCGCGCCACCCGGCGTGTGCTGCGCCGACGACCCTGACGGGCTCCGCGGTCACCGGGTCCGATCCGTCCCCCACGAGCAGCACGCCCGCGCAGTCCGCGGTGTGCACGGCGAGCACCGCACCGGTCGTCGAGGTGACTGCTGCGTCGGCCTCGGCGCCGGCCCACTCACCAGGTCGATCGACCTCGACCACACGTGCCCCGTGGACCTGCCGCAGCCAGGTCCACGGGTGTGCGGCGATCCTGGCGCGGCGCTCGATCAGCTCCGCCGTCGGTGCCGACCCTGCCGACGGGACGCTCAGGTCGCCGTCGTGTGCGTCGGTGAGGACGAGGTGCGCGTCGGGCAGGCCGTCGGCGTGGATGACCTCCCGCCGACCCACGTCACTTCAGGAACGACGGGACGTCGAAGTCGTCGTCGCCGCCGAAGAGCTCGTCCTCGTCGCCGTCGGCGAACACGTCGCCGATCAGGCTCGGACGTTCCTCGTCACGTGACGCCGGGGTGGTGGAACCCGCAGGGCGGCGGGCTCCCTTGGACTCGTCCCATCGCTCGAAGCCCGCAGCGATGACCGTGATGCGGACCTCGTCGCCGAGCTCGTCGTCGATCACGGCGCCGAAGATGATGTTGGCCTCCGGGTGCGCCACCTCGTGGATGACCTGGGCGGCCTCGTTCACCTCGAACAGACCGAGGTCGGAGCCACCGGAGATGTTCAGCAGGATGCCGCGGGCGCCGTCGATCGCCGCTTCGAGCAGCGGGGAGGAGATCGCCTGGCGTGCAGCGGTCAACGCCCGACCCTCGCCGGTCGCGTAGCCGACGCCCATCAGGGCGGACCCGGCGTCGTTCATGATCATCCGCACGTCCGCGAAGTCCGTGTTGATCAAGCCCGGGGTGGTGATGAGGTCGGTGATGCCCTGGACGCCCTGGAGCAGCACCTCGTCGGCCATCTTGAAGGCGTTGAGCACCGACGTCTTGTCGTTGGCGACGGTGAGCAGCCGGTCGTTGGGGATGACGATCTGGGTGTCGACCTTCTCCTTGAGCTTCGTGATGCCCTGGTCTGCCTGCACCGAGCGCCGACGACCCTCGAAGCCGAACGGGCGCGTGACGACCGCGATGGTCAGCGCGCCCTGCGACTTGCCGATCTCCGCCACCACCGGCGCGGCGCCGGTGCCGGTGCCACCGCCCTCCCCCGCGGTCACGAACACCATGTCGGCGCCGCGGAGCACCTCTTCGATCTCGGAGCGATGGTCCTCTGCCGCCTGACGTCCCACGTCAGGGTCCGAACCGGCACCGAGACCGCGGGTGAGCTCGCGTCCGATGTCGAGCTTGATGTCGGCGTCGCTCATGAGCAGCGCCTGCGCGTCGGTGTTGATCGCGATGAACTCGACGCCCTTCAGGCCGGCGTCGATCATCCGGTTGACAGCGTTGCAGCCACCTCCACCGATGCCGACCACCTTGATGACGGCGAGGTAGTTCTGCGGGTTGTGGGCCATCGGTTTCAGACACCTCCAGGAACCGGGGCGCGTTCGTGGCCCGGCGATGCGGGACCCGACTGTACGGCCCGGCGAGAGAGTGAAGCAACGATCACCTGGGTGGCGCCGTCGGCGGGGCCAGGGCGCAGCCGCCCCGACGGCTGACCGTCGGATGGCTCGGCTCGCTCACATCCAGCAGGTCGAGGCAGTCGAGGTCGACTGCGGCGAGGATGCTCTCGGCGGCGAGGAGCTTCGAGGGGACGTCCTCGGCGCTGCCGAGGGCGACCCGACCGGCGCCGTCGCGCAGCTCGATCGACATCGAACCGCCCACGGCGAGGTCCACCTCCTGAAGGCGACCGGCGAGCAACGGGGGCAGCTGCTCGACCACCACGACGACCGCAGCGAGCGCGTCCGGGAGGTCCTTGCCCACTGGGGGCACCCTGGTCGACACGCCGTCGGCGACCACGACGCGTGGCAGGTTCGCCCCAGCACCGCTCGCAGCGCCGGACGCGGTGGCGCCGGACGCGGTCGCGCCGGACGCGGTGGCGGCCGGAGCAGCCGGAGCGGACGCGGCAGCGAGGATGCGGCCACCGCGACCGACGGTGAGCTGACGACCCCCGACGACGAAGGTCGCGAGCGGGACCTCCTCGGTGACCGAGATGCGCACCTCGTGCGGCCAGGAGCGCTCGACGCGAGCAGACGCCACCATCGGCATCGCCATCACCGCGGTGCGGGTCCGTGCAGCGTCCACGTCGACCAGCGCGTCGCCGCGGTGGATCCGGCTCGCTGCGATGACCGCCGAGCGGTCGATGGTGGTCGCGCCGGTGACGACGACGCGCTCCACAGCGAACAGCGGCGAGCGCAGCAAGCCGACGCCGAGCGCCACCAGTCCGAGGAGCCCCGCCACCACGCCGAGGACGATCGTCCTGCGTCGCCGGACGGCTCCCGCCACACCGAGCCGCCGCGCGGCGATGCGCGGGTCCTCCTCGACGACCGGGACGGTCGACCTCGGGATCGTGTCGGTGTCGGTGTCGGTCACGGCCTCGCCTCGTAGGAGGACGGGAAGTCGGGGAACCCCACGAGGCGGGTCTCAGGGTGCAGCACCACGCCGTGCACCGCGGCGACGCGGGCCGCGACCTCGACCATGAGGGCGTGGACGTCGTCGGCGGAGCCGCCCGGATCCGCCTGGATGAAGTTGGCGTGCTTGGTGGACACCTCGGCGGTCCCGATCCTCAGACCCCTGCATCCGGCCGCGTCGATCAGTCGTCCTGCCGAGTCGCCGGGCGGGTTCGCGAACACCGACCCGGCGTTGTGGCCGCCCGGCTGGTGCTCCCGTCGCCATCGGACGACCTCGGCCAGCTCCGCCTCCCCCGCAGCCGGATCGCCGTGCCGGAGCTGCAGATCCGCGTGGAGCACGACCTGGTCCGGACGCACGTTCGAGCTGCGGTAGTCGAGCTCGAGGTCGTCGGCGGCCACCTCCACATCCTCGCCCGTGTCGAGGTCGACGAGGCGGACCCGCGCCAGGGAGCCCGCGATCTCGGCACCGTGTCCGCCCGCGTTCATCCGCACCGCGCCGCCGATCGACCCCGGCACGCCGACGGCCCACTCGAACCCGGTGAGCGCCCACGACACCGTCCGTCGCGCCACGACCGGCATGAACGCCGCACCACCGGCGCGGACCGTCGGTCCACCGTCACCGGGTCGATCGTCCTCCAGCCGATCGACGCCGGCGAACGACTCGCCCAGTCGGACGACGATGCCGTCGAAGCCTGCGTCGCACACCAGCAGGTTGGAGCCCTTGCCGACGACCAGCACATCTCGGCCTGCACGGCGCTGCGCCACCTCGAGCAGGTCCTCGACGCGGTGCGCCGTCACCGACCAGCGCGCCGTCCCTCCGACCCGGTAGGTCGTCAGCGGACCGATCGGCACGTCCGAGGCCCAGGTGGGCGGGGTCACCGGGCACCGCCGGGAGCACGGCCTCTGGCGTCGAGGACGTCGAGCACCTGGGGACCGACCGTCGTGACGTCTCCGGCGCCGATCGTCATCAGCAGGTCGCCGACTCGGAGCACCGAGGTGAGGTACCCGACCGCGTCACCGAGCGTCGGCATCCACGCGACGGCGCGATCGGGGTGGCGGTCGAGGGTCGCGTCGACGAGCAGCTTGCCGTCGATCCCGGGTCGGGGGCGTTCGCCGGCGGGATACACGTCGGTCAGCACCAGGAGGTCGGCGTCGGCGAAGCAGTCACCGAACTCCTCCCACAGCGCCTCGGTGCGCGAGTAGCGGTGCGGCTGGAACAGCGCCACCACACGACCCCAGCCACCGCTGGTTCCCGCGGCGAGCGCTGCGCGCACCTCGGTCGGCAGGTGGGCGTAGTCGTCGACGACCGTGACTCCCCCGGCCTCGCCCTTTCGCTCGAAGCGGCGAGCCACACCACCGAAGCCGACCAGGCCGCGCGCTGCGGCCGCGACGTCCACGTCGAGCTCGGCAACGAGAGCGAGGGCGGCCGCGGCGTCGAGGGCGTTGTGCAGACCCGGCAGCGGCACCGCCACCGCGGTCGGGCCCACCGGCCCGACGAGGTCGAACCTGCTGCCGTCACCATCGAGCCGCACGTCCTGCAGACGGTAGGTCGATCCGGCTGCCGTTCCGTAGGTGACCGAGCCGAGCTCCGCTGCGAGCGCCGCAGCGACAGGGTCGTCCGCGCAGAGCACGGTCGGCCCACGGGTCTCGGCGACGAAGGTGCAGAAGCCCTCCCGCAGCGCGTCCCAGCCGCCCCAGTGCTCGAGGTGGTCCGGCTCGATGTTGGTGACGATCGCCCCGGCCCGAGGCCCCGACAGGAACGAGCCGTCGCTCTCGTCGGCTTCGAGGACCAGCCACGGGCCGGGGCGCCACGCCGCGGCGACGCCACCGAGCGCCGCCACCGACGCCCCGGTGAGGAACGCAGGGTCGACGCCGGCGCCACGCAGCGCTGCGACGAGCAGGGCCGTCGTGGTGGTCTTGCCGTGCGTGCCGGCCACCGACAGCAGCGGGAGCCGCGCCGCCAGCGCCGGCAGGAGCGACCTCCGATCGAGGACCGGGATCCCGAGGTGCCGGGCGGCGAGGACCTCCGGGTTGTCGTCGGGGACCGCGGTGCTGCGCCCGACGACGTCGGGACGGCCCTCCGCGGTCACGTTCGCCGCGTCGTGGCCGACCCAGGTCCGGATCCCGAGCGAGCGCAGCCGCTGCAGCGTCGGGGAGTCCACGGCATCGCTCCCGGTGACCGTGTGCCCGGATTCGGCGAGGAGCGTCGCGATGCCGCTCATCCCGGCACCGCCGATCGCGACGAGGTGGACGTGTCGCGGCACCGCCAGGTCGATGATCGGTCGCCCGTCGGCGGTCATGGCGATCGGCGAGCCGCTGACTCGACGAGGTCGGACACGGCACCGGCGGCGTCGGGTCGTCCCACGGAACGGGCTGCGGCCGACATCGCTGCCAGGCGATGTCGCGCAGCAGACGCCCCCGCGGCTGCGCCGTCGCCGAGCACGGCCTCGACCTCGGCGACGAGGCGCGGCGCGTCGAGGGCTGCGTCGGGAACGACGACCGCGGCGCCGGCGCGCTGCAGCGACCCGGCGTTGGCCGTCTGGTGGTCCCTCGTGGCGATCGGCAGCGGAACCAGGATCGCAGGGACGCCCACGACGGCCAGCTCGGCCACCGTCGTGCCCCCGGCGCGGCACACCACCAGGTCCGCTGCGGCGAGCGCCAGGTCCATCCGCTCCTCGTAGCGCACCGCGCGGTACCACAGGCGATCGGGCGGTGCGTCGACTCCCGCCGCATCCGATCTCGCCGACTCGGGACGACCTTCCCAGTCCCTCGAGCCGTACACGTGGTGGATCGCCAGGTCACCCCGGTCGCCCCAGGAGGCCAGCGCGCCCTCCACGGCTTCGTTGATGCGTCGAGAGCCCAGGGAGCCGGCGAACACGACGACGACGGTCCGGCCGGGCGGGATCCCCAGCGCCGATCGTGCGCCCGGCGCGTCAGGCGCCGCTGCCACCGCGAGGATCTCTGCCCTGACGGGGTTGCCGGTGACCACCGGGTTCGGCAGGTCCGTCTCGGCGAACGGGACGGCGCACGCCACAGCGAACCGCCCCACGAGGCGGTTGACCGCCCCGGCACGGGCGTTCTGCTCGGCGATCACGAGAGGAACGCGCCACAGGACCGCGGCGAACGCGACCGCAGCGCTCGCGAAGCCTCCGAGGGCGAGCACGACCGCTGGTCGGCGCCGCCGCACCAGGCGCACAGCACGGATGAGCGCGACGAGCAGGCCCCAGATCGCCGTCAGGTTCTGCAGGCTGAGACGACGTTCGATCCCTCGACCCGGCAGCGTCGTGATCCCGAAGCCAGCCGCGGGGACCAACTCGGCCTCGATGCCGCGATCGGCGCCGACGAAGTGGATCGTGGCCGGTTCGTGCCCGCGCTCGACCAACGCGCGGGCGACCGAGATGCCGGGCAGGACGTGGCCGGCCGTGCCGCCACCCGCGACGATCGCCCAGGTGCCGGGAGCGGTCACGTCCGTCGTGCGGGCCGCGACCGCCGGGCACCGCCCTCACGGGCGACCGCCACGAGGATCCCGACACCGATGAGCGACATCAGCAGCGATGACCCCCCGTAGGACACGAACGGCAAGGTGATCCCCTTCGTGGGCAACGTGCCCACGGTGACGCCGATGTTGATCAGCGCCTGCACGCCGATCCACGTGGTGATCCCGAAGGCGACCAACCGCGAGAAGCGCGACCTCGCGTGCATGGCGATCGAGCAGCCCGCTGCCATGAACCCGATGAACAGACCGAGCACCGCCAGGCTTCCGACCAGGCCGAGCTCCTCGCCGATCACCGCGAGGATGAAGTCGGTGTGCGCCTCGGGCAGGTAGCCCCACTTCGACCGGGCGAGACCCGGCCCGGTCCCGAACACCCCGCCGGAGGCGAGCCCGATCTGCGACTGCCAGAGCTGCCAGCCGACCCCCTGGCGGTAGCGGTCCGGCTCGAGGAACGCGAGGATGCGCGCGACCCGGAACGACTCGAGCCCGACGACCGCGAGCACTCCGGCGCCCACGGCCGCGCCACCGATGGTCAGCACCTTGCGGATCGGAGCACCGGCCATGAACACCATCGCGAGGGCGACCGTCCCGAGCAGCATGGTGGTGCCGAGGTCGTCGCCGAGCACGACGAGTCCGCAGGTGATCCCGGTCCAGACGAGGACCGGCCGCAGGCCCACCCAGGTGCGGAGGTCTCTGCCCCGCTGGGACAGGAGCGTGGCCAGCCAGAGGATCAGAGCCGGCTTCGCAAGGTCCGACGGCTGGAACTGCATGCTGCCGACGCCGACCCATCGGGTCGCGCCGTTGACCGTCATCACGAACGGCAGCGCCACGCCCACGAGCTTCGACGTGAGTACGCCGAGACCGACGTAGCCGAGCGCGCCGACGGTCAGGAGCATCAGCGGCAGCGCGACACGGTCGCGCCACACGTGCATCGGCACCTTCGAGACCGCGTAGCCGGCGCCGAGTCCGACGACGAGCCACATGGCCTGGCGGGCGACGAACGCCCAGCTGTGGCCCATCGTCCGCACCGCGGTGACCGACGACGCCGAGTACACCATCACGAGCCCGAGGCAGCACAGCAGCGCGACCGTCACGAGCACCACGTTCTCGGGACTGGGGCCGCGGCGGAGTGGCGCCGCAGCGACCCGACGCGACGCGGCGGTGGATCGCTGCGGCGCCCGCTTGTCTCGGCCTGCAGCAGTCCGCGAGGCGCGCTCGGTCCGCGAGCTGCGCTCGGTCCGTGAGCGCACCGAGGCGCGGGTGCCGGAACGTGTCCCGCTGCGGGTCGCGGTCATCTCACCCCGTCCCGGCCGTCGAGGACCATCTGCCGCACGTGGCGGGCGAAGTCCTCGCCGCGCTCCGCGTACGAGCCGTACCAGTCGAACGACGCGCATGCCGGCGACAGGAGGACCACGTCACCGGGTCGAGCCTGCTCCGCCGCGATCGCGACCGCCTCCTCCATCGACGCTGCCGCCACGGCGGGCCGATCCGAGAACGCCGCCACGACCTCGGGAGCGGACTCGCCGATGCCCACGACGGAGCGGACGTGGCGAGCTGCCTCGCGGAGCTCGCCGAGATCGAGGCCCTTGTTGCGACCGCCGGCGATGAGGACCACCGAGTC